>DASZJD010000011.1 GCA_035948415.1 Acidimicrobiia bacterium
ACGAGCTGCGAGCCCGGGAGGCGGTCCGGCCCGGGATCACCGGCCTCTGGCAGGTCGAGGCCCGCGACAACCCGTCGTTCCTCGCCTACCGGCGCTTCGACCTCTTCTACATCCAGAACTGGTCCGTCGCCCTCGACCTCAAGATCCTCGCCAGCACCGCGGGCGCGCTCGTCACCCACGTGCTGCGGATGACCCGGCACGCCACCGAAGACACCGAGATCGATCTCGTGGGCGCCGATCGTCAACACGTCGGCGGCGACCGAACCGACGGCGACCGATCCGGAAGCTCCACCGCCTGAGGGGCTCGTCCGGTCCCGCCACGGTCCCGGACCCGCTGCGGAGCGCAGCCTCGTGTCGACGCCGCCGCACCGCCAGCATCCCGGGCAACGGAGCCCCGACGGCCCGAGTTCGCTGGTGGCCCGCGCTGCGGCCGTCCCGCGCGCCCCGTCGTCGACGGGTCGCACCGACGGCTCGATCAGAACCCGGGTGCGAGCGGCGCGAGCCGAGCGCCGGGGCCGCCCGGATGGCTCTGGGAGTTGTTGGTGACCCAGCGCATCGCCGCTTGGACCGTCGGCATGTCACGAGTGGCCGCGGCGATCGCGGCGGCGTCACGCGGGTCGCTCTGCTGGTCCTGGGCGTAGAACACGTTTGCGCCCGCGTTGTCGACGTCGTAGGCCCCGTAGTGCTGCAGGGCGTCCCAGATCGCCGACCCGAGCGGGCTGAGGCCGGCCGGCTTCGGAACACCGGGCGGGATCGCCAGCAGGCCGGCCTCTTGGGCTCCGTCGCATCGCACCGCGGGCCAGATCGGGCACGGGCCGGAGCCGGGTGGTGGCCGGACCGGGTTGGGCCCGGCGTCGGCGAGGTTGCCGAGATCCTGCAGGTCGCTCCCGTGGCTGGCGAAGGCGAGGACGTGCCGGATCGAGTGCGCGGCGATGTCCCGCGGTCGGATCAATCCTCCGAGGAAGCTCGTGCCCGCACCTCGCATCGGCCCCAAGAACGCGTGCTTCCGAAGATCGACGTGCAGGTACTTGCCGGCCGTGTACGGGTCTCCGGCCGTGCCCGCGTGCGTCCCTCGATCGAACTGCCACCACTCCTCGGAGAACCGCCGGTCGGGAGAGATGACGACGAGACTCAGGTCGGTGCCGACGGCCCCCTGCGCGCTCGGGGGCATCCGCACCGTCGCGTCGCGAGGAGAGTCTCCACCACTGGTGCGCACCGTGCGCCACGGATCCGAACGCGACGCGTAATAGACAGAAATCGAATACTGGGTGTAGTTGATCCACTGCGCCGTCTTCAGGACTTGGGCCGAATCGAACGTCGCGCCCGAGCCGAGCGGGACGTTCCAGGGGTCGTCGGGGGCGAACGGCCACACGCTGGCGTCACGAGGGGCACGCGGTGACGCCGGCGTCGAGCGCCCGGTCATGCCCGTCGCCAGCCCGCACAGCAGCAGACACGCGACGAGCGAACGTCGACCAGTCATCGGGGCTCCGTCCGCGGGTAGACGGTGGTGCCAGCGCCCGCGTCGCCGGCCCGGCCCGACCGTCTACCACGCGCTTCGGGGGCCCGGCACGCGGGCTCCGCGCCGGGCCCGCCAGCGGCGTGAACGGGCGGCCGCCGACGCCGCTGCGGCCTGCCGGCCCCGGCTCGGGCCCCCGGGAGCCGAGGCCCGGCGGGCCCACCGGGCCGACGCTCCGACGCCGGCCCGCTCGCCCTCCTCGGCTGGGGTTCCGGGCCGGCACACCCGGGTGGGGGTCGATCGCCGAGAGGGGCCCGGAACCCCGGAATCTCAGGGCCTTTCGCCGCGCGCGCCGACCCGGCGGCGTGGGACAATGGAGCGTCGCGACCCGACGCCGAGGCCGCCGCGGGGAGGCGGAGGCCCGAGCGGCGGGGTCCCGCGCGAGAGGTAGGTGACCAGGTGCCCAGGAAGGGACGTGCTCGCCGGTTCCGTGAGGCCCGGGAGCTCAAGCAGGGCTTTGACGACGGGCTCTTCTCCGAGTCCGACCGGACGCTTGCCGATATGGAGGAGAACGGGGACGACAGCTCGGCCTGGCTCGAGGAGCGTGACGAGCACGGCGAGGACTGGGACGAGGACGACCCGCTCCGGATCGACGAGCGGCGGCGGTAGCGGCCCGGGAGGCGCCCCGCCGACGCTGGACCGCTCCGTCCGGCTCCTCCGGCCGCCGCCCGGCGGTCAGGTCACCCGGGGATCCGCTCGGTCGGGATCGATGTCGTAGCGCCGGATGGCCTCGGCGACCTGCTCGCCCTTCAGGTCGCCCTGCCGGGCCAGGGCCTCGAGCACGGCCACGACGATGTGGGCCGCATCCACCTCGAAGTGCCGCCGCAGCGCCGCTCGCGTGTCCGAGAACCCGTATCCGTCGGTGCCGAGCGCCACGAACGGCGAGGGGGCCCACCGGGCGATCTGGTCGGGGACGGCCTTGAGGAAGTCGGTCACCGCGACGATGGGGCCCTCGGCGTCGGCGAGGGCCTCGGTCACGTACGGGACCTTCGGGACCTCGGTCGGGTGGAGCCGGTTCGAGCGCTCCACGCCGAGCGCGTCGTCGCGGAGGAGCTTGTAGCTGGTCGCGCTCCAGAGGTCGGCCGCGACGTCGAACTCGTCGGCGAGCATCCGCTGGGCGTCGAGCGCGGCGAGGACGGCGGTGCCGCTGGCCAGGATCTGGGCCCGGTACCGGCGGTCGTGCTCGGCGGCGCGGAACGGGTAGAGCCCGCGGACGATGCCGTCCTCGACGCCCGGCGGCATGGCCGGCATCGGGTAGGTCTCGTTGTAGAGGGTGAGGTAGTAGAAGCAGTCCTCGGCGTTCGAGCCGTACATGCGCTCGATCCCGTCGCGGATGATGACCGCGACCTCGTACGCGAACGCGGGGTCGTAGGGCCGGCAGTTCGGGTACGCGGCGGCGTAGAGCTGGCTCTGGCCGTCGCAGTGCTGGAGCCCCTCCCCCGTCAGCGTGGTGCGCCCGGCGGTGGCGCCGAGCAGGAAGCCGCGGCCACGCTGGTCGCCGAAGCTCCAGATGAGGTCACCCACCCGCTGGAAGCCGAACATCGAGTAGAAGATGAAGAACGGGATCATCGGCTCGCCCCACGTCGCGTACGCGGTGCCGGCGGCGGTGCAGCTCGCCATCGAGCCCGCCTCGGTGATCCCCTCCTCGAGGAGACGCCCCGAGCGCGCCTCCTGGTACGAGAGCAGCAAGGCGGCGTCGACCGGCTCGTAGGCCTGGCCGAACGGGGCGTAGATCTGGAACTCGCGGAACAGCGCGTCGAGGCCGAAGGTCCGGGCCTCGTCCGGGATGATCGGCACCACGCGCCGGCCGAGGTGCGGGTCCCGGAGCAGGTTGCGGAGGAGCCGGGCGAACGCCGAGGTGGTGGACGCCCGCACCTTCTCCCCGCTCCCCGCGAGCAGGTCTCGGTAGGTCTCCCGATCGGGGAGCACGACCGCCTTGCGCCGCACGACGCGCTCCGGGAGCGGTCCGTGGAGCGCTCGCTGCCGCGCCGCCAGGTACTCGTACTCGGGGGAGTCGGTGCCCGGGTGGTAGTAGGGCGGGTCCCCCTCCTCGAGGGCGCTGTCGGGGATCGGCAGCTCCAGCCGGTCCCGGAAGCGCTTCAGCGCGGCGACGTCGAGCTTCTTGATCTGGTGCGTCGCGTTGCGGGCCTCGAGGCCCTCGCCGAGGGTCCAGCCCTTGATCGTCTTGGCGAGGATCACCGTCGGGCTGCCGCGGTGCTCGACCGCGGTCTTGTACGCCGAGTACAGCTTCCGGTAGTCGTGCCCGCCGCGCGGCAGGCGCTGCAGCTCCTCGTCCGACAGGTGCTCGACCATCTGACGGAGCCGGGGGTCCGGGCCGAAGAAGTGGTCGCGGATGTAGGCGCCGCTCTCGACGGCGTACTTCTGGAACTCGCCGTCGACGGTCGTGTTCATCTTGTTGACGAGCACCCCGTCGACGTCGCGGGCGAGGAGCTCGTCCCATCCCCGGCCCCAGATCACCTTGATCACGTTCCAGCCCGCGCCCCGGAACGTCGCCTCGAGCTCCTGGATGATCTTCCCGTTGCCGCGCACCGGCCCGTCGAGGCGCTGGAGGTTGCAGTTGACGACGAAGATCAGGTTGTCGAGCTGCTCCCGGGCCGCCAGCGAGAGCCCGGCCATGGCCTCCGGCTCGTCCATCTCGCCGTCGCCGACGAAGCACCAGATCTTGGCGTGGCTCGTGTCGACCACCTCGTGGTGCAGCAGGTAGCGGTTGAAGCGAGCCTGGTAGACGGCGTTCAAGGGCCCGAGGCCCATCGACACGGTCGGGAACTCCCAGAAGTCGGGCAGCCGGCGGGGATGGGGATAGCTGGGGAGCCCGCCGCCGAAGACCTCGCGCCGGAAGCGGTCGAGCTGCTCCTCACCGAGGCGGCCGGCCAGGAACGCGCGCGCGTAGACGCCCGGGGCGGCGTGGCCCTGGACGTACACCTGGTCCCCGAAGCCGCCGTCGCTCTTGCCCTGGAAGAAGTGGTTGAACCCGACGTCGTACAGCGCCGCCGCCGACGCGAACGTGGACAGGTGGCCGCCGAGCCCGTCGAAGCGCCGGTTGGCCCGGTCCACCATCGCCATCGCGTTCCAGCGGATGGCAGCCCGGATGCGCTTCTCGAGGGCCTCGTCGCCCGGGAACCACGGCTCCTGCTCCGGTGGGATGGTGTTGATGTAGTCCGTGGTGACCATGGCCGGGACGCCGACGCCCTGCTCACGGGCCCGCTTCATCAGCCGGGCGAGCAGGTATCGGGCCCGGGCCCGGCCGCGCCCGTCGATGACGGCGTCGAGCGAATCGAGCCACTCGGTGGTCTCGCTGGGGTCGATGTCGGGCAGCTGATGGACGAAGCCGTCGATCAGCATGGGGTCCCGTGCGTCCATCCGGACCCACGATACGGCGCCCCGTCCGTGGTTCGAGCCCATGGTCCGGCGATGGCTACCCGGCGGTCACGGCGCCGCGCTCGGGACGAGGCGGCGGCGCCCGCCGGGACGCGGCGCCGGCGGTCAGTGGGCCGCGAACAGCGCGAAGAAGTCGCGCTCGCCCGGGACGAGGAAGTGGTCCTCGGGACGCACCATGTTCGGCAGCAGCTTGACGCCGTGGACGTCGGCGGGGTTGAGGCCATTCTGCTGGAACGTATCGGCGGTCACCCACGTGGTGTTGATGTCGAGTTCCATCGCCCGGACCGCGCCGGCCCGCTGGAGCAGGATGGCGAGGCTCTGGACGCTGAGGCCGGGCCCGCCGACGTAGACGAGGGCGCCGCTGGCGTCGGTCCCGACGCCGGACCGCCACACGTAGAGGTTGTTGCCGAGCGTGGCGCCCCACTTGGTGTTCGAGTCGCTCGCCAGGCCCGGCACGAGCTGGCCGTTGTCGACGAGGAGCGACAGGTTCTGGCGGACCGTGGCGACGCTCGGGGTCAGCGTGACGTCGCGGCCCCAGAGGCCGACGCTCGCCCTCCCGGCGGTGTCGACGACGAGGGACGCCACGCCGTTGGCGAGCGGGTGGATCTGCTGCCCGAAGTTGTAGTAGCCGCCCCGGGAGTCGGAGATCTTGAACCCCGAGTTGAAGGCGGCGATCAGCCCCGCCCGCTGGTCCAACGGCACCTGCCCGCCGAAGGGGTTCGGGCCGCCCGGCTCCTGGAGCCCGGGGATCAGCTCGGCCTTCAGGAGGGTGGTGTCCATCCACATGGCGGCGGTGACGAGGCTGGTGTGGAGCGCGTCGGGCCGGAAGTACGTCGTGTACACGGCGGGCAGACCCTGGACCGCTCGGCCGGTCGGCTGCCAGACCCCCTCCCCCGGCAGCGGCGTGGTCACGAGCGGCTGCATGTTCGCCGGGGGCGGCAGGTGGGCGGGCACGACCGGGCCCGAACCGTGCCGGGCCCGGGCGTTGGGGCCGAGCCCCTTGGCGTGGGGCAGCCCGTGGGCGAGCTTGCCGCCGACCGGAGGCTGGTTGTGCGAGTACCACCAGTGCTCGATCGTGTTCACCACGCCGTTCATGCCGTTGTCCTTCAGCCACTCGATGCTGCGGAGGCCGACCGGGTCGCTGCCGGGCGCGGTGACGGCGCGGAAGTACGACCACCCGGCGGGGACCAGCACGCCGAGCAGGGCCAGGGCGACGATTCGCCGGGCGATCCGGACCCGACGCCGACGCTGCCGAGCCCGTGCCGCCTCGGCGGCCTCCCGGCGGTCCCGGCGCTCGCCGGTCGCGGTCCGGCGCGGGGGCGGGAGCGGGTGCGGCTGGGTCGGCGCATCGGCGCCGCTGAGGCCTTCTCGGACGGTGCTCATCGAGGCTCGCGGGGGGTCACAGGCGTCATCAGGTCGGGCCTGCCCTCACTGCCCGCGCCGCCGCCAGCCTATCGGCCGCGTCCCCGGCGCCTGGGCGCACCCCGCGACCGACGGCGGGCGCCGCCGGCTCAGGCGTGGACGCCGAGAACGAAGGCGACCAGCCAGAGCACCCCGAGCACCTGGAGGACGCGGTCCTCGAAGACGATCTCCTCCGGGGCTCCGCCCCCGCCCCGCTCGATGATGTAGGCGTAGCGGAGCATCGCCAGGACGAAGGGGACGATCGAGGTGCGGAACCACAGGACGTCGCCCACCCGGGACCCGACCTCGAAGGCCCAGAGGCAGTACGCCGTGATCGTGACGCTGGCCCCGACCGAGCGCACGAGGAGGAGGAAGCCCGGCGAGTACTCGTCGAGCGTCGCCCGGTGGGCGCCCGAGTCGGCCCCGAGCGTGACCTGCTCGGCGTGGCGCTTGCCGGTCACGATGAAGAGCGAGCCCGCGCCCGCGACGATGAGGAACCAGTTCGAGAGGGCGACGTTCGTGGCGACGCCGCCGGCGACGGCTCGGAGCACGAAGCCGGCGGCCACCGCGCCGAGGTCCACGACCGGCTCGTGCTTCAGCCACAGGCTGTAGGAGATCGTCAGCACGGCGTAGCCCCCGACCACGGCCGCCAGCTGGCCGCCGTTGATCGGGGCCGCGACGCCGACGCCGATGACCACGAGGGCGACCGCCATCCCCTTCGCGAACGTCGTGCTCAGCTCGCCGCTGGCGACGGGCCGGTTCCGCTTCGTCGGGTGGCTGCGATCGGCGTCGGCGTCGAGGGCGTCGTTCAGGAAGTAGGTGCCGCTCGCGGTCAGGCACAGGGCGACGAAGGCGACCGCAGTGCGGCCGATCTGACTCGGGTTCGTGAGGACCCCGGCGGCGCCGGGGGCGGCGACGACGAGCAGGTTCTTGAGCCACTGCTTGGGCCTCGCGGTGCGGACGAGCGCGAGGAGGAGGGAGGGGCGGGGCGCCTCGACGGCGGGGGAACGCTTCGAGGCCACGGCCACGACGCCGTAGGGTACTGGCGAGGCCGACCCGGTCTCGGTGCGCGTCGGGCCGGAGCGGCAGGGCGAGGCCGCCGGGGTCAGGCGATCCGGGCCAGGTGGACGATGTACCAGTGGCCCCGCCACGAGATCATCGACGCGATGGCGAACGACCCCGGCCGCCCGGCGACCGAGTAGTGCACCTGGGCCCCGTAGACCCGCCAGTACGGCAGCCGGTTGTACTCGCTGCCCGGCAGGACCCACTGCGCGGACTGCGGGACGTCGATCCCGACGAGCTGGGCCGGGCCGGGCGCCCCACCCAGCGAGGCGTGGAGCGCGTGGATGTCGCGCTGATAGGCCGCCACCAGTCGCTGCTGCCAGTCCGAGGCCGGGTTGCTGATGGCCTTCACCTGGAGGTACGCGGCGAGCGGGAAGAAGAAGGGCATCGCCGGGGTGGGGTCGTCGGCGACGATCGCCTGCCAGAAACCCGCGAGCCCAGCCTGGAACTGCGCATCGGTCGCGGCGGGCCGGTCCATGGTCTGGGGCAGGGTCCCAGCGTCGACGGTCGTGGTGGTGGGAGGCGGGGCCGTCGTGGACGTGGTGGTCGTCGTGGGGGCCCGTCGGGTTCGCGCGGCGGAGCTCCGGGCCGAGCCCCCGCCCAGCCCGACCACGGCGGCAGCCGCGCCGACGACGACGACGAGGGTCAGCGCGCCGAGCAGGCGGCGTCGGCGCTGGCGGCGCCGACGTCGGAGCGCCCGGCTCGTCACGCGCGCACCGTAACGCGCCGGTTCGGCCCGGCTGCGCCGGAGCGGCGACGCGTGCGCGGCCGGCCGTTGGCCGCCGGCCTGATCATCGAGGGTGATGCCGCGTCCGCGCGTCGTCCTGGCGCGAGGAGCGAACGTGCCGGCCGTCTCCCGGACGGTGTCGCGCGACGCGGCGTGTGCTGCGCATGCCGCTACGGGGCGAACACGAGCCGCAGTGACGCGACGATCGCTGCATCCCCGGACTCGGGGATCCCCGACCCCGGCTCGAGCTCGTACTCGCAGTTCTCGGTCACGATCCGGAGCAGCGTCGCGCGCGGCCTCGAAGGCGTCGTGCGCACCTGCGATCCGTCCGCGAGTGTTTCCACCTGCGCGGCGGCGCTGTAAAAGCCGCGGTCGCCGGGGTCCCCGGCGGGAAGGACGGTGAGGGTCAGCCCCCGGTCGGCGCTGCCGGTCAGCGTCCAGCTGACGACGAACTCGCCGAAGACGTTGAAGCGGCTGGTCGGGACCGGCCGCAGGGCGGTGGGCGCGAGGGACGTCGGCAGGACGAGGTCGCACGCGGGACGACCGTCGGCGATGTCCTCGGGCGCAGGGCCAGCGCCGTCGTAGTACGCACGTGCGGTCGCCACCAGCGGACCCGGCGCGACGACCGGACCCCACGGGCTGGTGATGACCGCGCGCCGCCCGACGGGAGGTCGTCGCGGGGGCGTCAGGTCGCTCGTCGCGGCCCCGCTGCACGCGGTCAGCGTCAGGAGCGCCGCTGCGGCCCACCAGCGGCGTCGTGCCATGCCTCGCCTCCGATCGGCGAACGTGGGGCGGCGCAGGGTACCCCGACCCCGACCCGAGGGATCACGCTTCCGGCCGTGACCCACCGTCGACGCGGCTGGGGCGCGCGGACAAATCGGGACCGCTGCGCGATGGTGACGGCTGGCGCCGCGCCACCTCGGTCCCGGGGGGGAGGACCGAGGCGCGCGGTCGCCGTCAGGCTACGGGACGCGGTGTAAGGCGGCCATAACGGCGCTGCTCGCCGGAGCCGCGGCGGCTCCGAGCGCGCGGGGAGATCGGGGGCCAGCCGAGCCCGGTCGTTCGCTCGCCGAACGGTGGACCCGCTCGCCGAGACGATCGCCGGGGTCGAGGGCGAACAGATCCAGCGCTCGCGGCGGCGGACGCGCCACGGCGTGCGTCCGCGTGGACGGGTCGAGCGCTGCGATTCGAACCCGGAGTGCGCGAGGCGCGAGCCGATCGGGCGCGTCCGGGGCAGTGATCACCGCCGCGGCACGCGAGTCGCACACGGGGGCAGTCGCTGAAGGTCGACCGTCTAACCTGCTCGCGTGACGGTGGCCGAAGCCGAGCTCGCGCCGGCGCCCGCGACCTCGGCGCTCGGGCATCGCCTCACCCCGCGGGCCCGCGATTCCCTCGCGCTGCTGATCTTGCTGGCGGCCTTCCTGCTCCCCCTGCGAGGGCTGCTGCGCAGCCCGGGGCCGCCGATGGAAGAGGGGTTCATGCTCGTCTTCCCGGAGCGGGTCCTCGCCGGCGCGATCCCGAACAAGGACTTCCTGCACCTCTACGGGCCCGGGAGCCTCTGGGTCCTCGCCGGCGTGTACAAGGTCTTCGGCACGTCGCTGATCAGCGAGCGGATCGTCGGCTTGCTGCAGCAGATGGCGGTGGCCTTCGGGGTCTTCGCGCTCGCACGTCGATGGGGTCGAGGCGTGGCGCTCGGCTGCGGGCTCATCGCCGTGGTGTTCCTGGTCCCGCTCGGGCTCGCCGCGCTGGCGTGGGTCGGCGCGGTCGGCCTCGGACTGCTGGCGCTGGCCGCCGCCGCCGCGAGCCGAGACGCCGCCAGTCCGCGGCGCGGGCAGCAGCTCGCGCTGGCGGCCGGACTGCTCATGGGCGCGGCGCTCTTGTACCGCATCGACCTGGTGCTCGCGGCGGCCCTCTCGGTCGTGGCGCTCGGGTGGGGCAGCGCCCGAGCGCTCAAGCGTTCCTTCGCGATCGGATTCGGACTGGGCCTCGCCCCGTACCTGGTCCACCTCGTGACGGCAGGACCCGGCACCGTGGTTCGGGGGATGATCACCGAGCCGCTCTTCAAGCTCCGCGGTGGTCGCAGCCTCCCGATCCCTCCGCCGTGGGGCCACTTCAACAGCGCGATCCAGTCGGTGGCCGATCTCATCAAGCTGCGCTGGCCGCTCCCGACGCTCCGCGGCCCGGCCCAGCTCACGGTGTGGTTCTTTCTCTTGCTCCTGTCGGTCGCCGCCGTCACGGCGATCGGCGTGCAGGCGGTTAAGCGCGACCGTGGATCGACGCGACCGCGGGTCTTGCTCGCGGTCGCGCTCTTCAGCGCCGGGATCCTGCCCCAGGCGCTCCAGCGCGCCGACGGCACGCACCTGGCCTGGGTGTCCTGTGCGGCCCTGGCGTTCGTGCCCCTCGCCGCGGTCGAGGCGATGCGCGTCCGCCGTCCCCGATGGCGATCCGGCACCGTCGGGATCGCCGCGGCCAGCATCTTCCTGGTGCTGCTCGTGCTCACGATTCCCGACAACACGCTGCGCGGCTACACCAGCTTCTCGGCCCAGACCTTCGGCCTGCACCGGGCCTCCTACGCGATGTCCCACCGGGGTCGGATCTTCTACTACGGGCGGGCGGACGACGCGCTGGCGGCGAACCGTCTCACGGCTGCGGTCGAGCGCGTCTCCAAGCCGGGCCAGCGCCTCCTGGTGGGGTCCGAGGACCTGCGGAAGACGCCGGAGAGCGACGCCTACTTCTACTACCTGCTCCCCCAGCTCACGCCGGGGACCCGCTACATCGAGATGGATCCCGACGTGGCCAACGCCAGTGATTCGGGACTCGCCGGTGAAGTCCACCGCTCCGACGTCCTGATCCTGTCGTCGGCGTGGAACTACTGGAACGAGCCGAACGACTCCCGGAAGTTCGGATCCGATCGGCCGAACCAGGTCGTGCGGAGCGAGTTCTGCCTCGTCGGGAAGTTCGGCCCCCACTTCGAGCTCTTCCAGCGCTGCCGCCGCTGAGCGGCGCCGTCCACTGCCGACCGCTGCGGGTCCGTCGTCGGGGCGGTGATCGATCGCGCGCGCGAATCGCGGCCCCGTCACCACGAGGACTCGCGTGCCGAGCCGAACTGCGGCCGCCGCGATGCCGCGCGACCGCTGAACTCGCGGGGTGCCGTGCTAGCGTCCCCAGACTCCGCATCGGCCGAAGGTGGACAACTTTTGGCAACGACGAAGCCCAGCCCGGCGGCGGTCGACCAGCCAACGTTCGTCAGTCCCGACACCGAGCGGCGCGTCTATTACGTCGAGATCTTTCTCGCCAGCTTCGCCGCGCTGCTGCTCGAGATCAGCTACACGCGCGTCATCTCGTTCAAGCTCTTCTACTACTACACCTACTTCGTCATCGGGCTCGCCCTGCTCGGGATCGGGTGCGGCGGAGTGCTCGTGACCGTGTCCGCCCGGCTTCGACGGGCCGCGACCGACGTGGTGCTCATCTGGAGCTTCCTCCTCGGCGCCCTGTCGGTTGTGGCGGGCTACTTCGTGATCGCGTACACGTCGCTCGACACCTTCGCGATCTGGCACTACGGCACGCGCGGCTCGGTGACGAACCTGGCGCTGCTCCTCGCGATCTGCGCGGCGTTGTTCGTGCCGTTCATCGCGGTCGGGGTGATCGTCTCGACGCTGCTCGGCCGGCGACCCGACCGGGTGGGCCGCCTCTACTTCGCGGATCTGGTGGGCGCGGGCCTCGCCCTGGCCATCGTCGTGGCCCTCCTCGGGTCGATCGGATCGCCCGCCACGATCTTCCTGGCCGGGGCGATCTTCGTGCTCGCGGGGCTGCGCGTCATGGTTCGGCGGCGATCGCCGACCATCCCGGTGGCGGTCGCACTCGCGGCCGCGATGATCGTGGCGGTCGTGGCACCGAGCGTCGTGCCGGACCCCAGGCTCGAGACCAGCAAGGCCGACCAGTTCCCGAGCGGCGCCATCTACTCGAAGTGGAACCCGATCTTCCGCGTCGACGTCTTCCAGACCACGGCCACCACGCGGACGCTCTACCACGACGGCCTCATCGGCTCCTCGATCTACCGCTGGGACGGCAAGAACGCCTCGCTCCGGAGCTTCGGGTTCGACACCGACCTCCGGGCGCTCCCCTTCGCCACGCTCGGGAGCCCACCGAAGCGCGCCCTGATCATCGGGGCGGCGGGCGGCCACGAGGTGTTGTCGTCGCTCTACTTCGGCTCCGGCCACACCGACGCCGTCGAGCTGAACCCCGTCACATACTCGCTCGTCACCGACCGGTACGCGAGCTACGACGGGCATCTCGCCACCCATCCCGGCGTGAACTACGTCAACGGAGACGGACGGTCGTACCTGGCCCGGAGCACGCCGAACTACAACCTGGTCTGGTACCCGGCGCCGGACAGCTACTCGGCGGCCAACGCCGCCACCGCCGGCGCGTTCGTCCTCTCGGAGAGCTACCTCTACACGAGCAACGCGATCAAGGACAGCCTCGAGCACCTGAAGGCCGGCGGCATCGTCGCCACCCAGTTCGGCGAGGTGAACTTCGAGCGCAAGCCCAACCGGACCACGCGATACGTCTCGACCGCCCGCAAGGCGCTCAGCCAGCTCGGCGTGCACGACCCGAGCGGGCACATCGTCGTCGCGACCTCCCCGACCTCGTTCGGCGTCTTCGGCGCCGGCACGATCTCGACGATCCTCGTCAAGCGGGGCGCGTTCACATCGCCCGAGATCGCCCGCTTCGTCGCCAAGGCTCGCCAGATCCCGGGCTCGATCGTCCGGTACGCGCCGGGTCAGCCCCGGGTCGGCAACACCGTCACGAACGTGGCGACCGACAGCAGCTCGCAGCTCGACGCCTTCTACCGCTCCTACCCCTACAACGTCGGCACGATCAGCGACGACACCCCGTTCTTCTGGCACTTCCGCACCTTCAACAACGTGATTCGCAACGTCAACCACTCGATCACTGACCGCGATCGCGAGGACACCGTCGGCGAGCGCGTCCTGCTCCTGCTCCTGGCGATCGCCGCCGTCCTGGCGGTCGTGCTCTTGCTGCTCCCGTTCTTCGCCATCCGGAAGGACTGGCTCGAGCTCCGGCACAAAACACGGTCGGCGATCTACTTCGCGGCGCTGGGCTTCGGCTTCATCTTCTTCGAGATCACCCTGATCCAGCGCCTCACGCTGTTCCTCGGGTACCCCACATACTCGCTCACGGTCACGCTGATGTCCCTGCTCGTCTTCCTCGGGGTCGGCGCGTTCCTCAGCTCGCGGCTCCAGGGGAACCCCATCCGGGCGCTGCCCGTGCTGGCGGTCCTCATCGCGTCCCTCACCGCCTTCTACCTGTTCCTCCTGCCGCGGGTCACCGACGCCGCCCTCGGCCTGCCGCTCGCGGCCCGAGTGCCCATCGCGTTCGTCGTGCTCGCGCCGCTCGGGATCTGCCTCGGGCTCTTCATGCCCCTCGGCCTCGGCGCGGTCGCGGAGCTGAGCACCCACCCGCGTGAGTACGTCGCGTGGGGGTGGGCCGTGAACGGGTTCGCGTCGGTGATCGGCTCGGTCCTCGCCACGATCCTGGCGATGAGCTTCGGATTCCACACCGTCCTGGTCGTCGCGCTCGTCATCTACCTCATCGCCTTGATCAGCCTGCGGAGCCTGCTCGGAGCGAGTCGAGCGCTCGCGACCTAGGCGCAAACCCGGGCTTCGACAACGTCGCCCACCGGCCGTGGCCCGACGGCTCGACCGGACCCGGTGCTCGGCGATGCCGCCCGTGCGACGATGCGCCGCCGACGCCTGCGACGCCCGGTCCGGCTCCGTGCCACACTGCGGGCGTGAGCGGACGCCCGCCGGTGTGGGTCGGCCATGCCTTCCTCACCGTCAGCGACCTGGATCGGTCCGCCGACTTCTGGCGCTCGATCGGCATGCGGGAGGTCGAGCGCAACGCGCAGGTCGCCGTCCTCGAGCTCCGAGGCGGCACCCACCTGCTGCTCCTGCCCGGCACGCCGGCCGCGGGCGCGGCGGTCCCGTTCGACCTGATGGTCGAGGACCTCGACGCCACACACGCCGAGTGGAGCGCGTCCGGACTCGATCCGTCGCCGATCGAGCACGGGCAGATCCACTCGGCCTTCACCGTGAAGGACCCCGACGGCTACCGAGTGACGGTGAACAGCTCACACGTCGTCGGCGAGGTCTGACGTGTTCGCCTCGGAGGCCCGGAGGGAGGCCTCGCTGATGGGCGGTGGTCGTCAGGGGAGCACGAACGGGAGCACGAGCACCAAGAAGGGCGGGTCGGCCAAGAGGGTGCTCAGCTCGGCTGCGTGACGTGGCCCCGGGCGCGCCGACGACGCCGGGCGGCGGTCAATCTCAGCGAGCCCGCGGGCCGACACCCTGCAGGTGCTCGGTGAGTACCTGGACGAGCGGGATGAGCCGGGCCCGTCCAGGCACGAGCGGCGCGACGATGCCCTCCTCGAATGCGCCCCGCGCGCAGACGGGGCCGACGCAGGCCGCGACGGTCGGCCCGTTCAGCGTCCGGCGGACCTCCTCGGCCTGGCTGGACTGGGCTGCGAGCACGAAGAGGTTGTGGAGCGCGGGAGCGGTGGTGAACGTCACCGCCGCGACCCGCTCGGCGCACACGGCGTCGATCAGCGCACGTGCGGGCGCGGGGTCGACCGGCAGCGTGGACCGGTAGGCGTCGACGTCGAGCACCGAGGCGCCCGCGGCCTCCAGCTGGGCGGTGGCGGCGGGCATGGCGGCACCGTGCAGCTGCAGGACGATCCGGGTGCCCGCCAGCGGCTCGGTGAGCACTCGCGCGACGAGCTCGTCGAAGCGCTCCTCCGGGGCCCGCCACCACTCGTCCAGACCCGCGGCGGTGTTCGCGGAGGCGGCCTTGGCGCCACGATTGGCGACCCGGGCCCGCCCCAACGCCTCCAGGAGCGGCTCTCGGAGGCCCCAGCCCTCGGCGGCGCGCAGCCAGCTGCGCATCCCGAAACCGGTCGACGCCAACAGGTAGTCCGGGGGGCGCTCGATCACCTCCCGGGTGACGGCCCGGAGGATCTCGTCGTCGCCGAGCGACGAGACGCTCAGGGTCGGCCCCACGACGGTGTCGGCGCCGCGAGCCCCGAACAGCTCCACCTGCTGCTCGGCGCTGCGCTCAGCGGTGATCCCGATCGTGAGCCCTTCGAGCCGAGGTTCGCCCATCGCTCCCATCGTCGCGCGCTTCCGAGGCGGTCGCGAACGCGTTCCTCCCGGGCCCGGGCCGGTGCCCGCCGTCCCAGCGCGGGCGAACCGCGACCCGCATCGCAGCCCGACGCGTGGCGTCGGTCAGTCGGTCCAGCCGGCGCGGACGAGCCCGGCCTCGCACGCGAACGCGACCAGCTGGACGCGGTCCCGAGCGCCGACCTCGGTCGTCGCCCGGCTCACGTGGGTCTTGGGGGTGGTCAGGCTGATCACGAGCGGCTCGGCGATCTCGCCGTTGGAGAACCCGGCTGCCACGTGGCTCGTCACCTCACGCTCGTGCGCAGGTGGTCGTTACTCCTGCGCCCGGACCCCGCGCCCGCCGCGCGTTGACGTGAGGATCCGCTGAGCCGGCGGCTACCGGTCCCGCCCGCCCACGGTCAGCGCCGACCCGCCGGGCGGGCGTGGCCGCCGACGCGGAGGAGCGATCACGGCGTGGCGGCGTCGTCCGTGGGCGCGCCGGCGGCGTCGCCCCCGCTGGGGCTGTCCGGCGGCACGGCACCGACCGTCGCGGTGCCCCCCGGGCCGGCGGTGCCGGCGACGTCGGCGGGCGGGGCCGCGGGTCCCGACCCGCTCGACGATGCCGTGCTCACGCCGGCGGCGGATCCGGTCGTGCTCGACGTGGTCAGGCTCTGGACCGCGGCGACGCCGAGGACCCGAGCACCGGCGAGCCGGGTCGGCGTCAGGGCGGCGGCGACGTGCAGGGTGGTCGCGCTGCCCGCGGAGGCGGCGGGCGCGAGAGCGGCGACACCGGCGGCCACGACGCCGCCTCCGGTGGCGGGGTCGTAGCCGGCGTCGGATCCGGAGCTGACGAGGGTGGTCGCCGCCGCGGCGGAGACGCTCGGTGTGCCGCTGCCACTGGCGCTGGGCCCGCCCGGCGACGCGACGCTGGCGGGCGGCAGCGGTGTCGAAGGCAGTGAGGCGGCCGCGCTCGAGGACGTGAGCCCCAGCGCGCCCCGCTCGGCCGGGGCGACCACCGGTGATATGGCCGGCGCCGACGGAGCCGTCGGTGCCAGTCCCGCGCTGCCGAGGGGCGGCGCGGGCGCCGGGCTCGACGCTGCGGGCGGCGTGCTCGGACCGCCGGCCAGGCCTCCGACTCCGCCCGTTCGGGAGCGGCTGGCGCGCTCACTCGTGTGTGTCCCGCCCAAGGTCACGCTGGCGACGATCGTGGCGATGCTCACGGCCACGGCGCCGAGGCCGAGGCGCTGCAAGACCGGCTCCTCGCGGCGGGTCCGCTCGTCGAAGGCCCTGAGCGCACCCGCCAGGGCGACGGCCGCCTGCTTGGTGCCGGAGCCGTCACCCGACGCCGCCGTTCGAGCCTGCGCCTCGGCTCCGGGGAGCCGCGCCGCGGTCAACACGACGCTGAGTCGCGAGGGTGGCCGGACGGGGAAGACGATCGCCATCCCGAGGAGTGCTGCGAGGGCGAAGGCGTGCCGTTCGAGCCTCCGCCCGCACATGAAGACGGCGATCCCCGTCCCGATCACCGCGATCCACCAGGCGGCCCCCAGTCCCTGCGGTCGGGGGACCAGGATGCTGACCGCGAGCGCTCCGATCACGGCCGCGACGGGCGGCGCGACGATCGCGAGGCTGCCGACGATCCGGGCCGCCAGCGGGTGGCGCACCCATTGACTCCCCGACCCACCCGACGCACTCACGGGGCCGCGTGGTCCTCGTGCTGCTCTGGTCGCATTCGCTGCCCCCGGGTCGCCCCGCCGCCCTGGGATGCCAACTCGAGCTCGCGACCACCCCTGTCGCGGCTTCGACCCCAGATCAGCGCCCGGCTCCTCATCGCACGATAGTTGCGACGGTGTGGAGAGGAAAGCGGGGAAGCGGTCCACGGACGCGACCTCGACCGCGGCGCGACGTACGTGTCGACGCGCGTCCGCACGACCGCCCCTTCGTGGCGTCCCGCGGTGGCTCGGGGGGCGGAACGACACGCGCGTGCCACCGAGCGTGAGTGAGTGGCGACTCGGAGCGTTCAGCTGGCGGCTCGGATGACGAGGCTGAGAACGGCCGGCGACGCGCCGGCGTCGACCGGACATCTCCGCGGACCGCCAGCGTTTCAGGAACAGGTGGCGGGGAGAAAGACCTAGGGGAGCTGGGAGGTTTCGTGCAGACCGGGGTCACCGTCGAGGTCGCCCGCGAGTTTCGTCGTGCCCTCGCCCGCTTCGCCCGCGCGTGCCGGCGGCTCCGTCGCGTGTCGGCGGCGGCAGGCGTGTTCGTGGTCGTGATGCTCGGCGCCGGCCCGGCGGCGGCCTTGCCGCGGCTGCCGTTGCCGCTCCCTCCTCTTCCGCCGCCGCTTCCCGGGTTGGGCGCCCCGGCGCCAGGCCCGCGGCTGCCGGTGCCGACCCTGCCCCCGCCGGTCTCACGCCCGAGGGTGACCCTGCCGGTGCCGAGCCCGGCCTTCAACGCGCCGGCGCTTCCGGCGGTGCCGGTCCGCGCCGCGCCGCTGGTGCTCGCGTCGCTCCCGGCCTTTCCGATGCCCGCGCTGCCGCCCGGTCTGCTGTCGGGTGGCTCGCCGTCGCCAGCGGGTGCCGCCACCCCGGCTCCGACGCCCGGCGGCGTGACGGCCCGGTACCGGTCCTCGGTGCAGGGCGCTGACAGCGGCGGCCCGTGCTTGGCCGCGGCGTCGGCCGGCGTCGGCGAACCCGCGTCATGCGGCGGTGGCGTGTCGGTCGCGGGGCTGGCCGCGAGCCGCCCGACCGACGGTCGGCTGCCGGTGACCGGGTCACTCATCGAGCCGATCGTTCTGCTCGGCAGCCTCCTGCTCGTGACGGGCATCCGCGTCCGCGTCGCGCGTCGAGCGTCCTCGACGCACGAGCCGCGTGCGGCATGACGGCCGTCGCGGCCGCGTCGCCCTAGCCAGGTCGCGGGGCTCGAGCCGCCGACGCCGGCGGGTCGATGCCGACGGCTCCGGCCGGGCGCGTGCTGCCTCCCGGCGCTCGCGTCGGCGGGTCTGGGCCCTCGCGCTGGCGAGCGCGGTCGCCCTCGGCCTCCTGAGCAGCTGTGGGCGGCCGGCGGCCACGAGAATCGAGGGCGCGCCGATCCCGGTCATGACGATCGGCGACTTCGCGTCCCCCGGAGCCATCAACCCCGAGTGGGTCACGGCGGTGCAAGCGCGGTTTCGGACCGTGAACGCCGGCGGCGGCCTGCTCGACGTGTTTGACCAGCGGCACAAGGTGGTGCTGAGCGTCTGCGACACCGAGGTCGACCCCGATCAGACGGCCCGCTGCGCCCAGCGGGCGGTCGACCGACGCGTCGCCGCGGTCGTGGGGATGGCGGCCGCGTACAGCGACCGCGCCTGGCCGATCCTCGAAGCGGCCGGCATCCCCGTGATCGGGCCTCGCGTGAACGGCATCGGTGACGCCACCAGCCCGGTGTCGTTCCCACTGGCGGCGGGGCTCCCCGGGCAGCTCGCCGCCATGCCCGAGGTGCTGGCTCAGCACGGCGCGACGAGGATCGCGGTGATCCTCTCGGACTTCGGAACCGGGACCGACGACGCGCTCACGTTCATCCAGCGCGGCCTGAGTCTCACCCCCGCCTCGGCCGGTCCGGTGGTCCGAGTGCCCCAGGGGACGACGAACCTCGCGCCCGCCGTCGCGGCGGCGACCCGAGGCGGGGTCGACGGGATCGTGGGCCTGGTGGCCGGCGGCCCGCCCGGCTCGGTCGTGCAACAGCTCCGATCGTCGAGCTTCCGCGGCAGCTATGCCACGCTGGCGTCGTTCGGCAACGCCGGCCTCGCGAGCGACCCGAACCCCTCGATCGACGGGACCTTCGTGGTCAGCGAGTTCGCGCTCCCTTCGTCCGGCGGCCCGGGCTTCCGCCAGTTCCACCGCGACATGGCCACCGAGAGCGCCCCTCGCGCCGCGAACGACGGCACCATCAACTTCTGGCTCTCGGCGTGGATCTTCGAGGGTGTGGCCCGGTCCCTGTCGTCGATCGACGCCGGGTCGGTCCTCCGAAGCCTGGAGCAGCTCAACGGCTACTCGACCGGTGGGATCACCCCGCCACTGACCACCACGCGCACCCAGGACCCGACCCTGCCGCGCCTCTTCAACTCGGCCGTCGCGCTCAACACGACCCAGAGCGGGCGCCTCGTGTCCACCCGCAGCCAGTTCTTCGACGTCGTCGTCGGTCGGTACGTCGCTCCGTGATCCCCGTGACCGGGGGATGATGCGCGCTCCGGGGTGGCAGCCTCAGTCGAGCGCGGGCGGCCGCGGCGGGTTGCGACGGGGCCGCGTGATCTCGAAGAACCCCGGCTCTCCGGCGATGACCTGGATCGCGTCCCAGAGCTGGAGCGCAGCGACCCCGGTGGGCGCCGGCGCCATCACCGGGCCCTTGAATCCGCGCGGTGGTTCGTCGCGCACGACGATCGCCGGCGTCTGCGTCTTGGTCCCGCCAAAGGCGTAGGCGACGTCCATCGCCTCGACGATCGGCCCATCCCACTTCTCGTCGTCGGCCGCGCCGACGAGCTCGGCGTCGAGGCCGCAGGCGGCAAGGCACGCCGCCAGCAGCGTGCCGTCGCGTGCCCCCGGGTCGTCGAAGAAGCGCCGGCCCCAGGCCGTGTAGAGCGCGTCGACGGCGTCCTCGCCGGCGCGGGCCCGGGCCGCCTCGAAGATGCGCAGCATCCGGTGCGAGAGGGCGTGAGCGGCGATCGCGGCCTCGCGGAACTGCTCGGGCACCGTCGGCGCGACGCCGTAGTCGTCGCGGATCTCGAGGCAGTACGACCGCCACGTCACGGCCAGGTCGCGCGTCGGCGCCACCTCCTTGACCCACCGCGACGTGATCCATGCCCACGGACAGCTCGGGTCGACGAACACCTCGACGTCGGTCATGCCGCGAGACTACCGACGGTCGAGGATCAGCCCGTCGGCGGCGGCGGCCCGCCGCCGGATGGGGGCGGGCCGGCGGCTCCGCCGCCGCCGCCGCCGTTGCCGACACCGGTCGCGCCCTGATCGCGGATCGGGGTCCCGTGGTAGCAGCCGACGGTGTACGGATACTCGAGCGTCGCGACGTAGTGGTACCTGACGCTGCTCTTGCCGCTCCACGTGATCGTGCTGGTGCGACCGTGGCACCCGTCGAGGTCGGCATCGGTCGGGAGGCGGCCCTGGGCGTCGCGCTCGACGTAGATGCCGTATCCGTCCCTCGCGTAGCCCACGAGCGTGGAGCGGCCCACCGCTCGAGCCCGGATGCAGGACGGGACGTCGTGATGGTGGTAGGCCGAGCTCGGGTCGGGATGCCCGTCACAGCGGTCGAGCACCTCGTGCGCGACCGCGTCCCTTCCCTCACCATCGAGGGCGTTGAACAAGAACACGCCGTCGGTGAGCACGCCGATGCGGCCGCCGCTCGTGCACGACGGCTTGGCCGCGGCGGCCGGGTTGGCGGGCAGCGTCCAGATGGTCGGCTGGGCCGCGATGTGGTTGCCGTTGCGGTCATACGCGGAGGCGGGATCGCTGATGGTAATGGGAAACACCCCCGTGGTCTGACCCAGAGGAAGGTCCTTGGTCTTGATGACTCGCTTGTTCCCCGTCACGCGCACCGAGAAAGACGCCGCCGGCCAGCTCACCGAACCCCGCACCGCGACCTTGGCGGTCGAGTTCCACGTCCCGGCCGTCGCGTTGATCCACGGCCCGACCACCTGCGCGCCTCCGATGCCACCGAACGTCGTCTGACAGGAATCCACATACCCGACCCTCGGGCTCGTGGACAGCTTCCCGTCCCCCACCGGAACCGCGGTTGGGTCGACAGCAGCGGCCCTAGCCCGTGGGATCCCGCTCGACCGCGCCGGCGCCGCCGCCGTCGCGCCGAGCGCGGCCAGCAGCGCGACGCCGACCACGATCGCCGTCAGCACCGGACCCTGCCTCCCGACCATCTCCCACCAGCGTTCCGAGCGGAGGCGAGACGCTAACCGGTGCCCGACGGCATCCCGCCGGTCGCCAACGGCCGACCACAGCGCCGGACGCCCTCGGAACTAGGGCCCATCAGGCCGGACAGGGTCAGGAAGGCGATGCCCGGGAAATGCTCATCTCCGTCGCGCCCGCGAGGGTCTGGTACACGACGCAATACCGCTCGGTGGTGGCGATGAGAGCATCAACGTCCTCGGCCGGCGCGTCACTGTCGAGCTCGAAGGTCAAGCGGATGGCGGCGAAGCCCACCGGCGCGTCACGATCGACGCCGAGCGTCCCGCGAAAGTCCAGGTCGCCTTCGGCGCGTACCGTCCCCGTGACGACGCCGAGGCCACGGCTCGTGGCCACCGACCGCAGCGTGACACCCGCGCACGCAACGAGCGCGTCGAGGAGCATGTCCCCCGAACAGGCCAGGCTCCCGTCCCCTCCCGTGGCGGGGTGCAGCCCCGCCTCGACGAGCCCTCGGCCGGTCTGCACCGAGCAGGCGATCGCCTCCGAGCCCAGGGTGCCCTCGGCACGCAGCGTGACGAGGGCCGCGCCGGGCTCGCTCCGGTAGCGGTCCTTGAGCGGGGCTTGTGCTGCTCGCAGCTCGTCGCCGTTCACCCATCGACCTCCGGGTAGTGGGTTGTTTCGACCCTACGCAGCGGGGTGCTGCTGGGCCCTACCGGCCCGGAGGATGTTGGTGGCGGCGTTGGTGTCGGCGTGGGCGAGGTGGCCGCACGCCTGGCACTCGAGCGCTGGCGCGGCTGCGCCGCCGGGAGCGACGTCCAGCTCTGGACCCTCGCCGGCTGGGGGCACCAGTGGCCCCGCGCCGCAACCGCCCGCGATCCCGGCGTCATCGACGCCACCCGCGTGGCGCTCGCCTTCTTCGACACGCACCGCCGGCGGCGCCCCTGAGGGCGCTTCGACGCGAAGACCCGGGCCGGCGCCGCCCCGGGCGGGTGTTTGCGGCGGTCGGCGGGCGGGGAGGTGAAGCCCGCTGGTGCCGAAGCCCGGAAGGAGCGTGGTCGTGGATTCGGAGACCGAGGCCTTTGCGACCATCGTTGCCGGACTCGATACCCCCGCCTACGTGGTGACGGTCGCAGCTGGGGCCGAGCGGGGCGGATGCTTGGTGGGCTTCACGACGCAGTGCAGCATCGAGCCCCCGAGGTTCGGCGTCTGGCTCTCGAAGGAGAACCGCACGTACCGTCTCGCAGTGTCGGCAGCCACCCTCGTCGTCCATCTTCTCCGCCGCGGTGATCGGGACCTCGCGCGCCTCTTCGGGGCCACCACCGGCGATGC
The DNA here is from genome assembly GCA_035948415.1 of Acidimicrobiia bacterium. Taxonomy (NCBI): domain Bacteria; kingdom Bacillati; phylum Actinomycetota; class Acidimicrobiia; species Acidimicrobiia bacterium. Next base: position 22,510 of record DASZJD010000011.1, read on the forward strand.
GGTCGACAAGTTCAAGGACGTTGAGTGGCGGCCCGGTCCCGATGGCTGTCCGGTGCTCGTCCGCTGCGACTGGTTCGCCGGCGCCATCGTGCAGCGCGTCGATACCGGAGACCACGTCGCCTTCGTGCTGGCCCCGCGGGAGGGACAGTGCGAGCGATCGGGCTTACCGCAGCTCGGCATGCGGGAGATCGGCGATCTGGAGGCCGGGCATCCGATCTCGAGGAGCTGAGACACCGCTGGCAGCACGCCGCGAGCCCCCCGACGAGCGCGCCGATCGCCGTGCAGGTTGACCTCCTCCTCGACCCTTTCGGTGCCCGCTGGGCCGAGATCCGCGACGCCGCGCTCGCCGCCGCCGCCGCAGGGTTCTCGGGCATCTGGACCTGGGATCACCTGGACGGGCGCGTCGACGACGCCGACGACGTCCTCGAGGCGTGGACCGTCCTGACGGCCGTCGCGGTGGCGGTGCCCGACGTCGCGATTGGCCCGCTGGTGTTGAACGTCGCGAATCGCGATCCTGGGCTGCTCGCCGTGATGGCGGCAACGCTCCAGGACGTCTCCGGCGGTCGCCTCCTGCTCGGGCTCGGAGCGGGCGGCGGCTCCGAGGTCGGCTACCGGCGCGAGCAGGCGGCGCTCGGGCGTGCGGTCCCAGCCGACCCGCAGCGACGGGCGCAGGTCGCGGCAGGCATCGAGGAGATCCGGCGCCTCTGGCGGACGCCCGGGTTCCTGGAGCCGACTCCGCCGCCGCCATTCGTGATCGGTGCCTTCGGCCCGAAGATGGCCGAGCTCGCCGGACGCGTCGGCGACGGGGTCAACACGCGTGCGGCGCATCCGCGGCTACGCGAGCTGCTCGAGATCGCACGCTCCGCCCACGCGGTCGCAGGTCGCGATCCATCTCGCTTCCTGGTCACGGTCTTCACCGAGCTCGATGACGCCTGGCT
>DASZJD010000012.1 GCA_035948415.1 Acidimicrobiia bacterium
GGGGAGACTCGTGACCAGGGGAACAACGTGCCGATTGCCCGGTGCCGCCGGCTGGCAGGCTGGTCAGGTGCGGATCGTGGTCGTCGGCGTCGGTGCCGCGGGTCTGGCCCAGTCGGCATGATCTCGGCTTAGCGCGTGACCACCCGGCGGCTCGCGTCGCGCCGCTCCGACTTCGGCCGCCGGCGGATCCTCGGCGTCATGGCGATTGTCGCCGTCCTCGCGCTCGTGGTCAGCGCGGTCGTCGTCGTGCAGGTCCTGCGCACGACCCCGTGTGACGATGTTCACTTTGGTTCAGCCAGCGGTCCGGTCAAGGCATCGAGCCAGCCGCCTCCGATCGGACGACTCGGGATCGTTCGCACGCTGCGACAGTTCGTCCACGGGGGGTCGGCCGCCGTCTTCTGCGACGACTTTCCGGACCCGTCAGTACTGCGGCTGGGTGACTCCTACTACGCGTACGCGACGAACACAGCCGGCTTCAACGTGCCGGTCCTCGCGACCCACGGGCTGTTCGGGACCGGGGGACGTCGCGAGGCCCTGCCGAAGCTCCCGGGCTGGGCGAGCCGGGACTGGACCTTCCACCCCTCGGTGCTCGTGCGGGGTCACGCCTATGTCCTCTACTACTCGGCCCGTGTCACCGCGTCAGGCGCGAACTGCCTCTCGGTGGCGTTCGCCACCCGCCCGGCGGGCCCATTCGTCGATCACAGCGCGGCTCCACTGGTCTGCCCCCCCGGCGGCGCCATTGATCCCAGCGTCTTTGTCGCCGCCTCCGGCCAGGCGTTCCTGATCTGGAAGAACTACGACGCCATCGTGAGCCAACCGCTCAGCGCCGACGGCGCGTCGCTGATCGGCACGCCGAGCTCGCTCCTCACTGCAAGCCAACCGTGGCAAGACGGCAGCGTCGAGGGTCCCAGCATGGTGGGCTTCGCCGGCCGGTATTACCTCTTCTATGCGGGCAACCATTGGCAGACCGCCGGCTACGCCATCGGCTACGCCACGTGCGCCACGCCGGCCGGATCGTGCGTCGACGTCCCAGGCCCTTGGCTCACCTCCGGGAAGGGCGTACAGGGCCCCGGCGCCCCCGGCTTCTTCACGGATCCGTCCGGACAACAGTGGATGTCCCTCGCGGCGTGGCTCAACCACCGAGTCGGCTACCCCTGGGGTGGGCGTGACCTGTTCGTCCTCAAGATGAGCTTTCCCGACGGCTTGCCCGTCGCCAGCTGAGTGAGTGAGCAATGGCTCCGAGCTCCCCGAGCGGCTCCTGGATGCGTTGCTCCCGGTCAACTCCGGCCGGATTCGTGCCGATGGCTTGCCATGGCCACCACGGGTTCGGAGCTGGCGTCGGGACCCACGGGGATGAGACGCGCGCTGCGCGCAGTCGGCATCGGGCTCGTCGTGGTCGCGGTCGGGCTCGTGGCCGAGCCCGCAAGCGCCAGTCGCTCGAGCAACTCAGCGGACGTGATCCGGCGCAGCGTCGCGCGAACGGCCAAGCAGGGCTCAGCGCGCCTGGCGGGCGAAGTGGATTTTCAGTCGACGTCACTGACTGGCCGGATGACCTTCGGTGGCCTCGTAGATTTCACCGGCCGGCAGCTCTCACTCAACCTGGACTTCAGTCAGCTTGTGCAGCAGCCGGCGAGCTTGGAGATGCGAGTGGTCGACCGGTCGGCCTACATGGACCTGGGGCCCATTCTCCGGAGCGCTCGCCGACCGGTTCCTCCTGAGCTCGCCGATGTCGAGTGGGTCAAGTTGGATCTCAGCCAGCTCGGCTCAGGTGCGGCTGCGACGGCGGGAGCTCCAACGCTGGGCAGCGACGCCTCATCTGAACTCGAGACGCTGCAGGGAGTCACCGACGGGTCCGTGCAACGGGTGGGGCCCGCCGAGGTCCGTGGCGTCGCCACGACCCACTACCGCGCTGACGTGGACGTCGACCTCGCGCTGAAACGGCTCCCCTCGGCGGTGCGGGACAAGGTCCGCAGCGCGACGAGACTGTTCGCGTTCCCTCACCGCCTCCCGGTAGAGGTGTGGATCGATGGCAGCGGACTGGTTCGGCGATACGGCATGAACGTCACGATCAACCCCGCGCACAACCCAGCCGTCAACCTCGGCATGACCTTCGAGTTCTACGACTTCGGCGTCCCCGTCGTCGTGCAGGCTCCTCCCGCGGACCAGGTCACCGACTACTCCACGCTCAAGAACCTCCTCCCGAGCACGACCAACCCGTCGACCTGAACCCGGTGGTCGCGAGTGCGGCCGGGGACGGGCTTCGCGACCGTCGCGTGACCGAAACCTGCGCCGGGAGCGGCAGCTTGGTCTCGAGCGATGTCTCCGAGTAACTTGATCGCCCACAACTGGGTCCTGTCGGATCCAACATCGTCGGCCTCAGGCGGTGCAGCGGTGGATGCAGGGGTGCGTTCCGGGCAACGTGCGAGGCGGCCGCGTCACACAATCGACGCGACGCGGTTCGGCGGCTCCCACCACCCTTCGACAGGCGGGCGCGGGGCCATCGTGTTCGCCGATCCGTGGACGATTGGACACCAACGCGGGCGCCCCGACCGGGCTGACCGGGATCTGCCACGACCCAACACCGGGCCCACCCCGCCCCCCGACTGAGCAGCGTCAACGGAGGAGCAGCACGTGGACGACCTGTTGTCTCTCGTGGTCGATGCTCACGGCGGCTTGGACCGCTGGTCCCGGGTGACC
>DASZJD010000013.1 GCA_035948415.1 Acidimicrobiia bacterium
ACGACCTGGTCGACGGTGACCATGGCGATGCGATGGTCGTCAGCGAAGGCGGCGAGCTCGGGGACGTGGGCGGGGGCGCCGTCGGCGGCCAGGACCTCGCAGATCACGGCGACCGGGGGCAGGCCGGCGAGGCGGGCCAGGTCGACCGCGGCCTCGGTGTGGCCGCGGCGCTCGAGGGTCCCGCCGGGCCGGGCCCGGAGCGGGAACACGTGCCCCGGCCGCTTGAACTCGGTGGCGGTGGCGTCGAGGTCGACGACCCGGCGCATCGTGCGGGCCCGGTCGGCGGCGCCGATCCCGCTGCCGGCCTCGACGTGGTCGATCGACACCGTGAAGGCGGTGTCGCACCCGGCTCGCTCGGGGGGCACCATCGGCGTCAGCGCGAGCTGGTCGAGCCGCTCGGGCGTGCACGGCATGCAGACGAGGCCGCGCGCCCAGCGCAGCATGAAGTTCACGGCTTCCGGCGTGACCCAGCTGGCCGCCATCGTCAGGTCGCCCTCGTTCTCGCGGTCCTCGTCGTCGATGACGAGCACCATCTCTCCCCGTCGGATGCGGCGCACCGCCTCCTCGACCGACGTCAGCTCCATGGGTGTCATCCTCGTTCGGCTATGGGCTGGGGCGGGGCGAGGACGGGCAGCGTGACGACCATGCGGCAGCCCCGCGGGTCCCGTCCCTCGGGATGGATGTCGCCGCCGTGGAGGTCGACGATCCACCGCGCGATGGCGAGGCCGAGCCCGGCGCCGCCGTCGATCGACGAACGCGCCGCGTCGGCGCGGTAGAAGCGCTCGAACACGCGGCCCCGGTCCGCCTCGGGGATGCCGGGACCCTCGTCCAGCACCTCGATCCTGACGCCGCGGGGGCCGCGACGGGCTCGGACCTCGACCGTGCCGCCGGTGGGCGTGAACCGCACCGCGTTCTCGAGCAGGTTCGCGACGACCTGGTGGACCCGCTCCGGGTCGCCGTCGGCGGTGAGGTCGGCCGGCTCGACGTCGACGGCGACGTCGACGGCCGGGCCGTGCAGCCGCTGCTCCCGCACCGCGTCCTCGAGCAGCGGCTCGACCGGGAACGCGGCCCGCTCGAGCGGCACGACCCCGGCCTCGAGCCGGGACAGGTCGAGGAGCTGCTGGACCAGTCGCCCGAGGCGCTCGACCTGGGCGAGCATCGTCTCGAAGGTCTCCCGCGCCGGCGCCTCGACGCCGTCGACGAGGTTCTCGAGCTTGGCCTGCAGGGCCGTGATCGGGGTTCGCAGCTCGTGCGAGACGTTGGCGACGAGGTCGCGGCGCATCCGGTCGGTCTCCGCGAGCTCGGCGGCCATCTCGTTGAAGGCCCGGGCCAGGGCGCCGACCTCGTCGTGGGAGCTGGTGGTGACGCGCCGGCTGTAGTCGCCCCGGGCCATGGCGTCGGCGGCCACCGCCATCTCGCGCAGCGGCGACGTCATCCCCCGGGAGAGGAACTTCACGATCAGAAAGGCGACGAGCCCGGCCAGGATCCCGCTCGCCGACGGCCAGAGCCCGGCCTTGATCCCGAGCCAGAACACGAAGATGGTCCCGGCCACGGCGGACCCGATGACGAACCCGAGCTTCAGCTTGATCGACGGGAACGAATCGAGCGGCCGGCGGACGTCGAGGTCCTTCACGTCGATCGGGAGCCGGCGCCGGTTCACGCCGAGCCCGCCCCGTACCCGACGCCGTGCACGGTGCGCACCGCGTCGGCGCCGAGCTTGCGCCGCAGCGCCCGCACGTGCGAGTCGACGGTGCGGGCGCCGCCGCCGTCGCGGTAGCCCCACACCTCCCCGAGCAGCTGCGGGCGCGAGAACACCCGGCCGGGGTGCTGAGCCAGGTAGGCGAGGAGCTCGAACTCGGTGGGGGTGAGGTGGACGTCCTCGGCGCCGCGGGTGACGCGGCGACCGTCCACGTCGACCGCGATGGCGCCCAGGCGGAGGGGCGAGCGGGCGGCCCGCTCGGGAGCCCGCTCGACCCGGCGGAGCAGGGCGTGGACCCGGGCGGTGAGCTCGCGGGCGCTGAACGGCTTCGGCAGGTAGTCGTCGGCGCCGACGGCCAGGCCGACGACGAGGTCGTTCTCCGACCCGCGGGCGGTGAGCATGAGCACGGGGACCGGGCGGTCGCGCTGGATGCGTCGGCACACCTCGAGGCCGTCGAGGCCCGGCAGCATGAGGTCGAGCACGACCAGGTCGGGCTGCAGCCGCTCGCACGCGGCGACGGCGGCCAGCCCGTCGCCGACGATCTGGACCGCGAAGCCCTCGCTGCGGAGCCGCGCCGCGACGGCCTCGGCGATGGAGGCCTCGTCCTCGACGACGAGCACGGTGCGCGCGACGGCGGGCGCCGGCACCGTCAAGGCGTCAGACATCATCAACCATGCTAGGGAGCGCCTGTCGCGGAGTCTCGTCGGAAATGTGGGGATTTGGTGGAGATCGCGGGGGTTGAGCAGGTCAGGGCTCAGCGCGGGGCGCCGAGCGCGTCGGGGAGCACGGCGACGAGCGTGCCCGCCCGGAGCGCGACCCGAGCCCGCGCCGCGGTGAACTCGTTGCTCACGCCCCGGGTGGTCCCGGCCTCGAGGTCCTCGTCGGCCAGCGGGTAGCGCAGGCCCTCGGTGCGGATCCCGCGCGCCGCGCCGCCGAGCGGGATCAGCGTCAGCCGCGCCCCGGGCCAGGCGGCGAGCTCGGCCTCGCCGCGCACGACGACCACCCCGGCGTCGCCCACCCACGCGTCGAGCTGCGCGCCCGTGTACCGCGGCGAGGCCAGCAGGGTGAGGTTGGCGAGGAAGTGGTCGAGCCGCCCGCCGTGACCGCCGACGACCGTGACCCGCCGGAAGCCCCGGGCCAGCGCGGCGTCGAGCGCGAGCTCGAGGTCGGTCTGGTCCTTCGCGCTCGGGTGGGCCTCGACGTCGCTGCCCTCCCGGCGGGCGTCGGCGAGCGCGGCGACGTCGACGCTGTCGAGGTCGCCGACGATGAGGTCGACGTGGCGGCCGAGGGCGGCGGCGTGGTCCAACCCGGAGTCGGCGGCGATCACGAAGGCGTCCCCGGGGAGGAGCGCGGCCACGGCCGCGGGGGGCGAATCGCCGCCGGCGAACACGAGGGCGGCGTCGTGGCTGATGTCGCTCCCTTCACCACGCCGGTGTCACGTCGCGCCGTCACCGACGACCGGTCGGCGCGGTCCCGGCGCGCGCGACAACTCGCGGCGGCGGTTCACGTAGCGTACCGCCGGTGCCCCTCCCTCGCCGTCGTGTCCTCGCGCCCGCGCTCCTCGTCGCCGCGGTCGCCGCGTGCGGCGGCGGCTCCTCGAGCACCTCGTCGCAACCTCCCTCGACCCCGTCGACGACCGCGACCCCGCCGACCTCGACGCCCGGCGGGGGAGCGCTCCGCGTCGCGGCGGCGTCGGTCCGGCTGCCCGCACCCGTCTCGCGTGAGGTCCTGCTCACCGACGGCCAGCGGCTCGTCGCCCTCGGCGGGCTCGACGCCACGAAGACGTCGACGGGCACCGTCGCCGCCCTCGACCCGAGCGGCGGCGCGCCGCGTCCCTTCGGCTCGCTGAGCTTCCCCGTGCACGACGCCGCCGGCGTGTACCTCGGCGGCCGGTACGTCGTCATCGGCGGCGGCGCCTCGTCACCCCCGCAGCGCACGACGGTGCAGGCGGTCCCGGGCGGCGGCGGCACGAGCCAGGCGGTCGGGAACCTCCCCGAGCCCCGGGCCGACCACGTCGCCGCGCTCGTCGGCACCACCGCGTACACGCTCGGCGGCGGCCAGGAGGCGACCCGCCTCTACCCCTCGGTGCTGGCCAGCACCGACGGCGCCACCTGGCGGGCCGCGGGGTCGCTGGCCCAGCCCGTCCGCTACCCGGCCGTCGCCGTCGTCGGCGGCGCCGTCTACCTGTTCGGCGGGGTCAGCACCGCCCAGGGCAGCGACACCACCGCCATCCAGCGCTACGACCCCGCCACGCAGACCACCCGGGTCGTCGCCCAGCTGCCGGCCCCCCTCTCCCACGCCACCGCGGTCGCCCTGGGCGGCGCGGTGTACGTGCTCGGCGGGTTCGTGAACAACGCCGTGTCGGCGCAGGTGCTGCGCGTCGACCTGCCCGCCGGAACCGTCACGCCGGCCGGGACGCTGCCGACGCCGCTCACCGACGCCGCCGCGGTGGTGGTCGGCGGCACCGGCTACCTCGCCGGCGGGCAGGGCCCCTCGAGCGCGCCGGTCGACGCCGTGCTCACGCTCACCGTCGCGCTTCCCTGAGCCGCCGCCGCGGCGCGGCGTCGGGCCCTACCGTGGGAAACGATGGACGTGACCGCGGCGATGAGCGAGCGCGGCCACGAGCAGGTGGTGCTCGTCGCCGACCGCGCCGTCGGCCTGCGCGCCGTGATCGCGATCCACTCGACGGCGCTCGGACCGTCGCTCGGCGGGGTCCGCTTCTGGCGCTACGAGCGAGAGGCCGACGCCATCCGCGACGTGCTCGCACTCTCCGAGGCGATGACCTGGAAGGCGGCCGTCGCCGGCCTCCACCAGGGCGGCGGCAAGGCGGTGGTGCTGGTCGACGACGCCGACGTGCCACGCACCGCGCCGCTGCTGCACGCGCTCGGTCGCGCCATCGACGAGCTCGGCGGCCGCTACATCGCGGCCGAGGACGTCAGCGCGACGACCCGGGACATGGAGGAGCTCGCGTCGGTGACGCCGTGGGTGACCGGCGTACGCCAGGAGCTCGGCGGGTCCGGCGACCCGTCGCCCGTCACCGCGCACGGCGTCCTCGCCGCCATGCGGGCCGTCGCCCACGAGCTCGACGGCCCCGACGCGACGCTGCGCGGCTGGCGCGTGGCGATCCAGGGGGCCGGCAGCGTCGGCGCCCACCTGGCCCGCCTCCTCGCGGCCGAGAACGTGGCGGTGATCGTCGCCGACCTCCACGACGAGCGGGCCGAGGCCGTGGCGGGCGAGGTCGGCGGCGAGGTCGCGCCCGCGGACGAGATCCTCGGCGTCGACTGCGACATCCTCGCCCCGTGCGCGCTCGGCGGTGCCCTCACCGACACCACCGTTCCGACCCTTGCCTGCCGGGCCGTCTGCGGCGCCGCCAACAACCAGCTCGCGCACCACGGCGTCGACGAGCTGCTGGCGCGGCGCGGGATCCTGTTCGTCCCGGACTTCGTCGCCAGCGCCGGCGGCATCATCAACCTGGCCCAGGAGTTCACCGGCTACTCGCGGTCCCGCGCCCTG
>DASZJD010000014.1 GCA_035948415.1 Acidimicrobiia bacterium
GACCTCAACGGCGTGGTCGTCGTCCAGCACGAAGCGGCTGCGGATGTGCTGCGGCGCTTGGTCGAGCGCGCTCCGACCGACCAGGCCTATGTCGCGGAGGTCGCTCGCGGTCGGTTCTCGAACGACTGGATCGACCGGGTGCTGCTCGAGGCCGGCGCAACCATCCCCGAGCCCGAGCGATGAACGCCCGGGTTGACGGCCCTCGGTCGTGCGGGGAGCGCTCCGGCGGGGGTCGCTCGTGTCGCGGCGGGATCTGAGCCCGCCGTGCCGTGGCGACGGCCCGGTCGTGGAGCTGAGCGGCGCCCCGGCGGGGAGCCGACCCTCGGCGCGGTCTGACCGCTGCTCGCGGTCCACGGGGCCGCGGCACCGCGCGTCGCTCGCGATGGATGCGCCGCGTCGCGCTCCACGTCGGCTCAACGTCGGGTCTCGTCCGATCCTTGATGTCCCGAGCGGATGCACGCGCTGCCAGTCGCACGATCCGGCCGGTCGTTCGGTGCTGCGGCGGGTGAAGCCATCGCTAACCTGGTGGCGGTGGGTTGCGAGGTGGGACGTGCCTAGCTGGGCAGACAACGCCGGCCTCCGGGTGCGAGGTCGGTCCTGACGCGATGATCGAGTTCTTCAAGCGCCTGTATCCGCTCTTGGACCGGCCAACGAGGCAGCGGCTGGCGCTCGCCACCGGCGCCATGTTCGGCCTGGCCGTGCTCGAGGCGGGGGCGCTGGTCGCGCTCGTTCCCCTCTTGCAGATCTTGACCGCGCCCAATCTGCGCTCCAGCTCGAGCCTGGTGTCGAGCGTGAGTGGCTTCTTCGGGAATCCGAGCCCCCTCGACCTCGCTGCCTACCTGGCGGTCGTGGTCTTCGGGTTGTACGTGGTGAAGAGCGTCTCCGCGATCCTGATCATGCGATGGACGACGACGTTCTCGTTGGTTCAAGAGGCGAAGATGGTCCATCGCCTGATGGGTGTGTACCTCCGAGCGCCGTACCGGGTGCACTTGCAGCGCAACAGCGCCGAGCTCGTGCGAACGCTGACCGCGTCGTTCCAGCAGATCTTCCGCGTCGCGTTTGTCCAGGTCTTCAACGCGGTTGGGGATCTCTTCTCGGTCGTGTTCGTGGGCGTGATCCTCGCCGTCTCGAACCCCCTCCTCGCGCTCATCACCGGCGCGTACTTCGCGGCCGTGAGTATCGGCTACCAGCGCGCGGCTCGTCGCATGATCGCCCGAGCCGCGCAGAAGATCCACGAGGACCAAGCCACGGACTTTCGCACGATCCAGCAGGCGCTGGCCGCGGTGAAAGAGGTGAAGGTTCGAGGCGCCGAGGACTACTTCGCCGAGGACGTGCACCGGCTCCGGAGCGGGCTCGTGCCCGCCTACCGCACCATGGCGCTGGCCAGCGTGACGCCGCGGTACGTCCTCGAGCTCGCGATGGTGGGGTCGGCGGCGCTCATCTCGCTCGGGGCGTTCCAGACCGAGTCGGTCACGACCGCGACTGCGACCATCGGCGTCTTTGTCGCCGGGGGCTTCCGGATGCTGGCCCCGCTCAACAAGGTCATCTTCGGGATCGCGCTCGCCCGCGGCGCGCTTCCCTCCGTCAATCAGGTCCGCGAGGACTTCGCGACGCTGGAGCAGCCGCCGGCGGAAGCCCGCGACGACGGGTCGGTGCAGCTCGACCCCGGTCAGCTCCGACCGAGGATTGCCGTCCGAGACGTCACGTTCTCGTACGTGCCGGGGGTTCCGGTGCTGCACGGCGTCACCCTCGACATCGAGCCGGGCGACGCGGTTGGACTCGTCGGCGGCTCCGGCGCGGGGAAGAGCACGCTCGTCGACATCTTCCTCGGGCTGCTCGAGCCGGACAGCGGCGAGGTGCTCGTCGACGGTTGGCCGATCGAGCAGGTGCGCCCGTCCTGGCAGCAGATGATCGGCTACGTCCCGCAGTCCATCGTGCTGTTCGATGACACGGTCAGGTCGAACGTCGCGTTTGGCGTGCCCCGGGATGCGGTCGACGACACTCGGGTCTGGGAGGCGCTGGCGTTCGCCCAGCTCGACGACGTCGTCCATTCCCTGGCGAGCGGCCTCGACAACGTCATCGGCGAGGCAGGCGTGCAGCTGTCCGGTGGGCAGCGCCAACGCCTCGGCGTCGCCCGCGCGCTCTATCACGACCCGAATGTGCTGATGTTCGACGAGGCCACATCGGCGCTCGACAACGAGACCGAGTTCAAGCTCACGGAGATCCTCGAGGGTCTTCGAGGACGGCTGACCACGATCACCATCGCCCATCGGCTCAGCACCGTCCGTCGGTGCGATCGCCTCTTCTACCTCGAGGAGGGGAAGGTCCTCGCCGAGGGCACGTTCGCGGAGCTCAACACCGAGATCCCCGGGTTCGCGCGGATGGTCGAGTTGGCAACCGTCCCGGTGTAGGCGGCCACAGCGTGGCCTCGATCGGGCGTCCGTCCTCGGCCGTCGCGGCCAAGCTCGAGGCTTGGCTGTGGGCGGTACGGGGCTGGCTCGTTGAGCCCCTCGTCCTCGCCTTCCGTCGGTCGGGCAACCGGGCCCTCATCAGCGAGGACCTGCGGCGCTGGCGCGAGGTCCGGTACTACGAGGAGCGCCGAGACATCCCGACCGACACCGACGAGGACAAGCTGCGCTACTTCCTCCTCGCCACCCGCGAATTTCGCAACGTCTTCTACTACCGGCTTGAACGTGGCGGCGTCGAGAGCTATCTGGCGTCCAAGCTGGCCCGTCGGATCTGGCGGCCGGTCGACAGCCTCAACGTGAGCTGCGACGACGTTGGGCCGGGCCTCGTCGTGCGTCACGGTTACAGCACGATCCTGACCGCGGAGCGCATTGGCGCGAACTGCTTCGTGCACCACGAGGTGACGATCGGATGGGACGACGAGGGCGCCCGCGCCCCGGTCCTCGGCGACAACGTGTACGTGGGGACCGGCGCCAAGATCTTGGGGGCCATCACGATCGGGAGTGACGTGCGCATCGGCGCCAACGCCGTCGTCCTCGACGACGTGCCCGACGGCTGCACCGTCGCCGGCGTGCCCGCCCGGATCGTCCGGGCTCCGCAACCTCGTCGACTGGCGGCCCAAGGGGACGGGGACGCGGGCATCGGGTAGGGACGATCGGGGGCCGCGTCCCCCGCGGCATCGTCCGACCGACGGCCCGTCCGGGACGCCGCCGACGCCCGCGCTCAGGGGCCGCCGCCGTCGGCGCGTCCCGGTCGGCGACGAAGCCGCCTCAGCGTCCGGTCCAGCGGGGCGGTCGCCGCTCGGCGGCCGCGGCGCGGCCCTCGGCGGCGTCGTCGGTGGCGAGCACCATGCGGCGGAGCGACTCGCCCATCCGCACCGCGTCGGTCCACGGCAGCGCCTGGCCCCGGTAGGCCATCTCCTTCACGGCGCGGACCGCGAGCGGCGCGCCGGCGCAGAGGCGGTCGGCGAGGCGGCGGGCCTCGGCCAGCAGCTCGGCCCGGGGCACGACCCGTCCCGCGAGCCCGATCTCGGCGGCGCGGGCGGCGTCGATGCGCTCGCCGGTGAGGAGCAGCTCGAGCGCGGCCGACAGGCCGACGCGGCGGGGGAGTCGGATGGCGCCCACGATGGTCGGGACGCCGAGGCGCACCTCGGGCATGCCGAACTCGGCGTCGTCGGCGGCGACGACGAAGTCGCACGCCGCGACGAGGGTGAGCCCGTAGCCGAGGCAGTACCCGTTCACCGCCGCGATCGTCGGCTTCCAGATCTCGAGCCCGGACTCGAAGCTGTTGACCGTGGGGATCTCCCAGAACGAGCCGGGCCAGGTGCCCGCGCTGGCGGCGCCGTCGCGCAGGTCGGCCCCGACGCAGAAGGCACGACCGGCGCCGGTCACGATCCCGACCCAGGCCTCCTCGTCGGCCCGGAAGCGCTCCCACGCCGCGTTGAGGTCCTGGCGCAGCTCGCCGTTGATCGCGTTCAGCACCTCGGGCCGGTTGTAGGTGATGGTCGCGACGTGGCCGTCGCGCTCGTACCGGACGGTGTCGCCCATCGGCTAACGCCGCGGGCCGCGCCCGGCGCCGCCCGGCGGCCGGATCACGGGCCGGCCATCGCCGCCACCGCGGCCCGCCGGCTCCACACCCGCTGCCAGGCCACGAAGACGACCACCGTGTAGGCCCAGCCGAGCACGATGTCGCTCACGTAGTGCTCGGCGCCGTACACGAGCACGAGGCACATGAAGAGGTTGTAGGCGACGAGCACCCACCGCCCGCGGCGGAGCGTGGGCCACAGCACGAGGAGGACCAGGAGCGGCCACGCCGCGTGAAGCGACGGCAGCGCCGCGACCGGGTTGGCGAGCTGGGCGTCGCCGTTGAACACCTTCGCCACCCCGGGCAGCCCGAGGTGCGCCCACACCTCGTGCACGACCCGGGTCGTGTGCGCGAGGTTCCCTTGCCGGCTGGCGAGCCACGGGGGCACGGCCGGCACGACGAAGTAGGTGACGAACCCGGCCACGCTGACGGTCAGGACGAGGGTGGCGAGACGCCGGAACCGGGCCCGGTCGGCGACGTAGAGGAAGGCGGCGACGGTGAGGGTCACCACGAAGTGCGAGAGGTAGCCGACCCAGGCCAGGTAGTCCCACCAGTGGACGACGCCGGGTCGGGCGCCCACCCAGCGCTGCAGCACGACGGTCGGGGCGGTGCCGCCGAAGACGATCTCGTCGAAGCGGAGCTGCGGGGCCACCACGGCCCGGTCGAGCAGGTCCGGCGCCTGGGCGCGCACGGTGTCGTAGCCGGCGGCGATCACGAGCACCGGCAGCCAGTCCATGACCAGGCGCCGCGGCCCGTGGTCGGTCGCGGCGCAGGTCAGGCCGAGCAGGCCGATGAGCCACCACAGGACCGTCGGCCGGTCGACGGGGCCGAGCGCGGCCAGCCCGACGAGCGACGCCGCCAGGTAGCCGACGACGATCGCGGGCCGCCGGCGGACGAGCAGGTCGGTGAGCCCTGCGCCGACGCCGGGGGCCGCCACCGGGGTCGAGCCGAACGTGTCGTGGGTCATGGGCGCGCTGTCCGGTTTCGGGCCGGCTCAGCGTACTGCTCGGGCCGCCGGCCCCTCCGGTACCGTCGGGTGATGTTCGTGAAGATCTGCGGCATCACGAACGAGGAGGACGCCCTCCTGGCGGTGGCCCTGGGGGCCGACGCCCTCGGGTTCGTGTTCGCGCCCGGCAGCCCCCGCCAGGTCCGGGCCAAGGAGGTCCGCGACATCGCGCACCGGCTCCCGCCGGGCACCACGACGGTCGGCGTGTTCCGCGACGAGCGTCGGGAGCGGGTCGTCGAGATCGTGCACTCGATCGGGCTGACCGGGGCGCAGCTGCACGGCCGGGAGCACGCCTCGGAGGTGCGCTGGGTCGCCGAGCGCGTCCCGCTCGTGATCCACGCCTTCCGCGCCGGGGACCCGGCGCTGGCCGGGGCCGCGAGCAGCAACGCCGACGCCGTGCTCCTCGACGCGCCCGAGCCCGGCTCGGGGCGGGTCTTCGACTGGTCGCTCGCCGAGGGGGTCCCGCCCGGCGTCCGGGTCCTGCTCGCGGGCGGGCTCGACGACTCGAACGTCGGGGAGGCCATCCGGCGGGTGCGGCCGTGGGGCGTGGACTGCTCGAGCGGCGTCGAGACCGAGCCGGGGTCGGGGCGCAAAGACCCGGTGCGGCTCCGCCGCTTCGTAGAGGCGGCCCGCCGCGCCGGCCGCGAGGTCGCGCACGACGGCTGGGCGCCCCGCCGCGGGCCGGGTCGCCTCTACGACTGGTCGCTCGACGAGCGGGCCTAAGAACTGGGGCGCCCCCTGATCGGAGCGACTCCTAACATCGCGCCGTGACCTCCCCCCCACGCGGCGCGGTCTCGTTGGCGCCGCCCGGGCCCGAGCCGGTCGACCTCGGGCGCTTCGGCGGCTTCGGCGGCCGCTACGTGCCCGAGACGCTCGCGCCCGCGCTCGACGAGCTCGAGCGGGAGTTCCGGGCCGCCTGGGGGTCGCCCGAGTTCCGGGACGAGTTCGCGGGGCTGCTCGCCTCCTACGCCGGCCGGCCGACCCCCGTCACCGAGTGCCACCGCCTCTCGGAGCGGCTCGGGGTGCGGGTCCTGCTGAAGCGCGAGGACCTGGCGCACACCGGCTCCCACAAGATCAACAACGTGCTCGGCCAGGCGCTGCTCACCCGGCAGATGGGGAAGCGCCGCGTCATCGCCGAGACCGGCGCCGGCCAGCACGGGGTCGCGACCGCGACGGCGGCGTCGCTGTTCGGGCTGGACTGCATGGTGTTCATGGGGGCGGTGGACGTCGAGCGCCAGGCGCTGAACGTGTGGCGGATGCGACTCCTCGGCGCCGAGGTGATGACGGTCGAGTCGGGGAGCGCCACCCTGAAGGACGCCATCAACGAGGCACTGCGCGACTGGGTGGCGAGCGTCGAGTCCACGCACTACTGCATCGGCTCGGTCGTCGGCCCGCACCCGTACCCGTGGATGGTCCGAGAGTTCCAACGGGTCGTCGGCGACGAGGCGCACGAGCAGTGCCGGGCCCTGCTCGGCGCCGACCCCGACGTCGTCGTCGCCTGCGTGGGCGGCGGCTCGAACGCGATCGGCACGTTCGCCGGCTACCTCGACACCGACGCCCGCCTGGTCGGGGTGGAGGCGGGCGGGCTCGGCCTCGAATCGGGCCGGCACGGCGCGTCGGTGACCCGCGGCGTCCCGGGCGTCCTGCACGGGGCCCGCTCCCTCTTCCTCCAGGACGAGGACGGCCAGATCCTGGAGGCCCACTCGGTCAGCGCCGGCCTCGACTACCCGGGCGTCGGGCCCGAGCACGCGGCCCTCGCCGCGTCCGGGCGGGCCGAGTACCACCCCGCGACCGACGCCGAGGCCATCGCCGGGTTCCAGCTCCTGGCCGCGACCGAGGGGATCGTGCCGGCGCTCGAGCCCGCGCACGCGATCGGCTGGCTGGCTCGCGAGGCCGGCGGCGCCGTGCCGTCGGGCGCCACGGTGCTCGTCACCCTCTCGGGGCGCGGGGACAAGGACGCCGCCTACGTGGCCGAGCAGCTGACCGGCGAGCCGATCGGGTGAGGCTCGAGGCGCACCTGCGCGAGCGGCGAGCGCGCGGGCGGTCCTTGCTCGTCCCGTACGTGACCGGCGGCCTCGGGTCGGCGTGGCTCGACGTCGTGCGGGCGGTGGTCGACGCCGGCGCCGACGCGGTGGAGATCGGCATCCCGTTCTCGGACCCGGTGATGGACGGGCGGACCATCCAGGAGGCCTCGCAGCGGGCCCTCGACATCGGGGCCACGCCGGCGAAGGTCGTCGCCGAGGCGGCCCAGCTCGAGGTGGCGGTGCCGCTCGTGATCCTCACGTATTACAACCCCGTGCTGCACGCCGGCCACGAGCGGTTCGCGGCGTCGCTCGCCGACGCCGGCGTGGACGCCGCCATCGTGCCCGACCTCCCGATCGACGAGCTCGACGGCTGGGGCGACGCCGCCGCCGCGGCCGGGATCGAGACGGTGCTGCTCGCGGCGCCGACGACGCCCGACGCGCGGCTGGCGGCGATCTGCGCCCGGTCTCGCGGCTTCGTCTACGGCGTCGCCCTCATGGGCGTGACCGGAGCGCGCGACCGCCTCGCCGCCGAGGCGCTCGAGATGGGTCGCCGCTGCAAGGCCGCGACGGACCGCCCGGTCCTGCTCGGGGTCGGCATCTCGAACGCCGAGCAGGCGGTGGCCGCGGCGGGGGCCGCCGACGGCGTGATCGTCGGCAGCGCGCTGGTCGCCCGGCTGCTGCGCGGGGGCGGCCCCGACGAGGCCCACGCCTTCGTGGCCGAGCTGCGCGTTGCGCTCGACGCGTGAGCGCGTCGGCGCCGGGCGGCGACGGCTGCGACCTCTGCGAGGCCGCGCGCATCACCCCGTGGTTCCACGAGGACGAGGTGTGCTGGATCGCCGAGTGCGAGATCTGCGCCGTGCCGATGGTGGTCTGGCGGGTGCACGACGCCACGCCGCCGCCGGAGGCGCTCACGCACATGCACGACCGGCTCGCCGACGTGGTGGCGGCGTACTTCGGGTTCGAGCACTACCTCGACGACAACATGCGGAACATCCCCGACCACTACCACGCCCACGCCCGGCCGCGCGGCGGCTTCTTCGGGCACGGGCTGGCGCGTCGGCCGCCGCCCGCGTCGGCTCAGTAGCCGGAGGAGGAGCCACCACCGCCGGTGTTGGCGCCGCTGGTGCTGCTCACGGCCTTGACCACCTTGTCGCCCTTCTTGCTGAAGAAGGCGCCCTGCATGCCTTGGCTCTTGTGGAACCGGCAGTAGAAGCCGACGGCCCCCTTCTGGGGAAGGGCGACGGTCTCGACGAAGGTCTGGCCCGGGTTGACGACCTGGTCGATGTGGTCCGCCGGCACCGTGAAGGTGTGCTGGGCCTGACCGACGTTCTTGACCGTGACCGTGACGCTCGTGGTGCCCTTCGGGACCTGCACGAAGGTCGGCTCGTAGTCGAAGTCGTCCTGGTGGAGCTCGATGCTGCCGCCGCTGGCGACGGCGGTGCCCTGGTTCGTCACCTTCCCCGAGAGCTTGATCGGCGGCTTGCCCTTGGCGGCGGTGCCGGCCCCCGCGCCGGAGGCGACGAGGGCGACGGGGACGAGGCCGGCGGCCATCACCGCCGCGCCGACGAGCAGCTTCCGCATGGGACCCCCCTGGATCGGCGGCTCGGACTACGTCAACATACGGCCGGGGCGGCGATTGGGATTGGCCGCCGCTCGGCCGCTCGTCACCTCTAGGGTGGAGGCAATCCCCTGCCACCACGCCGCCGTAGGACTGTCATGTGGTCGGTAGCCGACGATGCGCTCGTGGCCGGGATGGCCGCCGGCGACGCCGACGCCGCGTCGGCGTTCGTGGAGCGCTTCCAGCGGCGGGTCTACGGGCTCGCGCTCACCATCGTCGGTGACCCGCGGGGCGCCGAGGACGTCGCCCAGGAGGCGCTCCTCCGAGCCTGGCGGCACGCCGCCGTGTTCGATCCCCGGCGGGGCAGCGTCGTGACGTGGCTGCTCACGATCACCCGGAACCTCTCGATCGACGCCCTGCGGGTCCGCCGCCCCGCGGCCGTCGACCCGGACCACCTCGTCGACCTCTCGGTCGAGGCGCCCGGCCGCGGGCCGGCCGAGTCGGCGCTCGTCGCCGACGACGTCGGCCGGCTCCGCGCCGCGCTCGTCGGGCTCCCGGACGAGCAGCGCCGCGCCGTCGTGCTCGCCGGGGTCGTCGGGTTCACCGCCCGCGAGGTCGCCGAGCGAGAGGCGATCCCGCTCGGGACGGCGAAGACCCGCATCCGGGCGGGCCTCGGTCGCCTGCGCGTGGCGATGGCCAGCGAGGAGCGGGCCGAATGAGCGGCGTGGGCTGCGCCGCGACCCGCGAGGCGGCGCCGGAGCTGGCGCTCGGCATCCTCGACGGCGCCGAGCGCGCCGAGGTGCTCCTCCACGTCGCCGGCTGCCCCCGCTGCCAGCGGCACCTGAACGAGCTGACCGGCGTGGCCGACGCGCTCTCGCGCCTGGCGCCGGAGGCGGAGCCGCCGGTGGGCTTCGCCGACCGGGTCCAGTCCCGGCTGCGCGGCTCGCGCCGACGGGGGGCCCGCCGGTGGGCCGTCACCGTGGCGGTCACCGCCGCCGCGGCGGCGATCCTCTCGGTGGTCGTCGTGCGGGTCGTCGAGTCCGGCTCGAGCAGCCGGCCGGCGGCGGCGCCGGCGGTGCGCAGCGTGGCGATGATCGGCGGCAGCGGCGTTCGGGTCGGGCACGTGTCGGTGGTGAGCACCCACCCGTCGAGCCTCGTCGTCAGCGTGGACTACGCGGTGCCGGACGGCACCTACCGCCTCCAGCTCGGCCGGTACGCCGCGGCGCGGCCGATCGGCTCGATCACCATCGCCGGCCACCGGGGTCAGTGGGTCGGCGT
>DASZJD010000015.1 GCA_035948415.1 Acidimicrobiia bacterium
GGGCGCCTGATGAGCGAGCACGGCTACGACGAGCAGGCGGCGTGGCGGTTCATCCAGACCCGGGCCATGAACGAGCGGGTGAAGATCGCCGAGATCGCCCGCCGGGTGATCGACGGGGAGCTCGCCCCCGACTGACCCGGCCCCGTCGGCCTCCGAAACGTCGGGCCTACGATCGCCGCGGATGCCGAAGCTCCTCCTCGTCGACGGACACTCGGTGGCCTACCGCGCCTTCTACGCCCTGCCCACCGACCTGGCCACGAAGGCGGGGACGGTCACCAACGCGGTCTACGGGTTCACCTCGATGCTCGTGAAGGTCCTCGGCGACGAGCGGCCCGACTACCTGGCCGTGGCCTTCGACGCCGGCCGCCCGACCTTCCGCGACGCCATGGACGCCGAGTACAAGGCCGGGCGGAAGGAGACCCCGGCCGTGTTCTCGGCCCAGCTGCCGCTCGTCCGGGAGGTGCTCGACACCCTGCGGATCCCGGTCCTCACCGTGGAGGGGGTCGAGGCCGACGACGTCATCGCCACCCTCGCCGCCCAGGCCGACGAGGCCGGCCTTGACGTGGTCGTGGTCACCGGCGACCGGGACACGTTCCAGCTCGTGCACGACCCCCACGTGAAGGTCCTCTACAACAAGCGGGGGGTCTCCGAGTACGCCCTCTACGACGAGGCCGGGATCGTCGAGCGCACGGGCGGGGTCACCCCGGCGCAGTACCCCGACTACGCCGCCCTGCGCGGCGACACCAGCGACAACCTGCCCGGCGTGCCGGGGATCGGGGAGAAGACCGCAGCGAAGCTCGTCACCACCTACCGGTCGGTGGAGGGGATCCTCGAGCACCTCGACGAGCTGCCGCCGAAGCAGCGCCAGAGCCTCGACGAGATGCGAGCTCGCATCCTCCTGAACCGGGACATGTCGGTGCTGCGACGGGACGTCGACGTCGAGGTCGGGCCGGCCGACCTTCGCCTCGTCCCCTTCGACCGCGAGCAGGCCCGGGTCCTCTTCGACCAGCTCGAGTTCCGCACCCTCTGGCCCCGGCTACTCGAGGCGGTGGGCGAGGTCGCGGCCGAGCCCGTGGCCGAGACCCTCGAGGCCGACGTCGAGGTGCTCGGCGAGCCCGGCGCCGCCGCGGCGCGGCTCGCGGCCCTGGCGTCGGCGGACCGGGTGGCGGTCGAGCCCCGGTGGGCGGCCGACCCGGGCGGCCCGCTGGCGGGCGTGGCCGTCGCCGCCGACACCCGGGCCGCCTACATCCCGGTCGACGTCCTCCGCCACCCCGACGTGGTCGCCGCCGCCCGCGCCCTCGTGGGCGAGGAGGGGCCGCCGCTCGTCGTGCACCGGGCCAAGGAGCTCATGCACGGCCTCGGCGACCACCTGGCCGCGCTGCGCGACGACACCGCGCTCATGGCCTACCTCCTCGACCCGGCCGAGGGGAAGTACCGGCTCGAGGACCTGGCCCTGCGCTACCTCACCCTCGAGGTCCGCTCGCCCGACGAGGAGGAGGGCCGCCTCGACCTCGACGGCCACGCCGCCGTCGACGAGTGCGGCCGCCGCGCCGTCGTCCTGCTCCGGCTGGCCGACGTGCTGCGCGAGGCCCTCGAGGCCCGGCAGCTCACCGACCTGTACGAGCGCATCGAGCGGCCCCTCGTGCCGGTCCTCGCCAAGATGGAGGCGGCGGGCATCCTCGTGGACCGCCGCTTCCTCGACGAGATCCGGGCCGACCTGGCCACCGAGTGCGACCGGCTCGTCCGCCGGCTGTGGGCGCACGCCGGCGCCGAGTTCAACGTGAACTCGACGCCGCAGCTCCGCACCATCCTCTTCGACCAGCTCGGCCTCACGCCGGTCAAGAAGACGAAGACGGGACCGTCCACCGACGCCGACTCGCTCCAGAAGATGGTCGACGAGCACCCGATCATCGAGGACCTGCTCCGCTACCGGGAGGTCGAGAAGCTGCGGGGCACCTACGCCGAGGCGCTGCCCCCGCTCATCGCCCCCGACGGCCGCATCCACGCCACGTTCAAGCAGACCGACACCACCACCGGCCGCATCTCGAGCGAGGCGCCGAACCTCCAGAACGTCCCCGTCCGCACGGCCGACGGGCGCGAGTTCCGCCGCGTCTTCGTCGCCGCGCCCGGCTGCGGGCTGCTCACCGCCGACTACTCCCAGATCGAGCTGCGGGTGCTCGCGCACCTCGCCGAGGACCCGGGGCTCGCCGACGCCTTCGCGCGCGGCGCCGACATCCACACCGCCACCGCCGCCGCCGTGTTCCACCTGGACGAGGCCGACGTCGACGCCTCCCAGCGCCGATTCGCGAAGGTCGTGAACTACGGGCTCGCCTACGGGATGGAGGCCTACGGGCTCGGGACGCGGCTCGGCATCCCGACCGAGGAGGCCCGCGAGATCCTCGACGCGTACTTCGAGGGCTTCCCGAAGGTGGCCGAGTTCATGCGGCGGACCGTCCGGGAGGCCAAGGAGCGCGGCTACACCACGACGATCTTCGGTCGGCGGCGCCAGATCACCGAGCTGGCCTCCGACAACTTCCGCATCCGCCAGATGGGGGAGCGGATGGCCCAGAACGCGCCCGTGCAGGGCTCCGCCGCCGACATCTTCAAGCTGGCGATGATCGACGTCGACCGGGCGATCACCGCCGCCGGGCTCGCCACCCGCATGCTGCTCACCGTCCACGACGAGCTCGTCTTCGAGGTGCCGGTCGAGGAGCGGGCCGACGTCGAGGCCCTCGTGCGCACCACCATGGAGGCGGTCACGGAGCTCTCGGTGCCGCTCGTCGTCGACCTCGGCTTCGGTCCCAACTGGGCCGAAGCCAAGTGAGCCGGCCCGCCGCGGCCGACCCCGGGTCGGGCGCCGGCCCGGTGCCACCGGTGCCGACGGGGCCGTGGTTCAACGAGGTGGCCGCGTTCCTCGGCGCCGCCTACTGGGCCCCCGGGACGGGCCGGGTGGCGGCCTTCACCCGCGGGACCGACCAGGAGGTCGCGTTCCTGGTCGAGGCCTTGGCGCTGGCGCCGGGCCAGCGCGTGCTCGACGTCGGCTGCGGGCCCGGGCGGCACGCCCTGGCCCTGGCGGCTCGGGGCCTGCGGGTCACCGGCGTCGACGCCTCCCCGGAGTTCGTCGCCCTCGCCGCCGCGGCGGCGGCGAGGGAGGGGCGGTCGGCGCGCTTCGAGGTCCTCGACGTGCGGGGCCTCGCCGCCGACGCCGAGTTCGACGCCGCCGTGTGCCTCTGCCAGGGCGGCTTCGGGCTGCTCGGCGGCCGGGACGACCTCGACGTCTTCGGGCGGATCGTCCGGGCCGTGCGACCCGGTGGCTCCCTCGCGGTGTCGGCGTGCTCGCTCGTGTTCGCCGCCCGTCACCTCGAGCCGGGGGAGACCCTCGACGCCGCCACCGGCGTGGTCCACGAGCGGACGACGTTGCGGAACGAGGCCGGCGACGAGCGGACCGCCGACCTGTGGACGACGTGCTTCACCGCGCGCGAGCTCGAGCTCCTCGCCGAGCGGTGCGGCGTCGAGGTGCTCGCGGTGCACGGCGTGACACCGGGCCGCTACCGCGCCGCGCCGCCCGATCTCGAGCAGCCCGAGCTGCTGCTGCTGGCACGACGACGCGCGTGAACCTGTAGCCTGGGTCGGCGACCTCACCGAGGTCGCGGCGCTCGCGTCCCGGGACGCGGGCAGCCAGGGTCCAGAGGAGTCAGGTTGTCGGAGCAGGAGGCGACGGGCGGCGTCAGCGCCCCCGTCCTCGAGGACGTCCCCGCGGGAAGCGACAGCGCCCGCGACGACACCCCCGTCGTCCTCGACGATCTCGGGGGCCAGTCGTTCTCCGACGCCGTGGACGCCACCATCGTCGAGTTCGACGACGGCGACATTGTCACCGGCAAGGTCGTCAAGATCGACAGCGACGAGGTCCTCCTCGACATCGGCGACAAGTCCGAGGGCGTCATCCCGTCGCGGGAGCTCTCGATCCGCAACGACATCGACCCGAGCGAGGTCGTCTCGCTCGACGAGGAGCTCGAGGCCCTCGTCCTCACCAAGGAGGACAAGGACGGCCGGCTCATCCTCTCGAAGAAGCGGGCCCAGTACGAGCGGGCCTGGGGCACGATCGAGGAGATCAAGGAGAAGGACGGCATCGTCGCCGGCCCCGTCATCGAGGTCGTGAAGGGCGGGCTGATCCTCGACATCGGGCTCCGCGGCTTCCTCCCCGCGTCGCTCGTCGACCTGCGACGGGTCCGCGACCTCCAGCCGTACGTAGGGCGCACCCTCGAGTGCAAGATCATCGAGCTCGACAAGAACCGCAACAACGTCGTGCTGTCCCGCCGCGCCTACCTCGAGGAGACCCAGCGCGAGCAGCGCGACGAGTTCCTCGCCAACCTGAAGCCGGGCGAGATCCGCCAGGGCGTCGTGTCGTCGGTCGTGAACTTCGGGGCCTTCGTCGACCTCGGCGGCATGGACGGCCTCGTCCACGTGTCGGAGCTGTCGTGGAAGCACGTGGACCACCCCAGCTCGGTGGTCCAGGTCGGCGACGAGGTGACGGTCCAGGTCCTCGACGTCGACCTGTCGCGCGAGCGCATCTCGCTGTCGCTGAAGGCCACCCAGCAGGACCCGTGGCAGGAGTTCGCGGACGGCCACCAGGTCGGCGAGCTCGTGTACGGCCGGGTCACGAAGCTCGTCCCCTTCGGCGCCTTCGTGCAGGTCGGCGAGGGCATCGAGGGCCTGGTCCACATCTCCGAGATGGCCGGCCACCACGTCGAGGCGCCCGAGCAGGTCGTCACCCCGGGCGAGGAGCTGTGGGTGAAGATCATCGACATCGACCTCGAGCGGCGCCGCATCTCGCTGTCGATCAAGCAGGCCGCCGAGGGCGGCGTCGTCGCCGCCGAGTACCAGGACCAGTTCGGCGAGCACGCCTACGACGAGCAGGGCAACTACATCGGGCCGGCCGTCGGCGAGCCGGCCGCGGCGGGAACGGCCGAGGGCGAGGGGGCGGGCGACACCGCCGCCAGCCTCGAGACCGCCGCCGACGCCGACGCCCCTGCGGCCGTCACCACCGACGACGCCTGAGCCGCCGCGGGCCCGCCGGCGCGGGCGCTGCCACTTGAGCCTCAAGGTGGGTGAGGCGCGGGCCGACGATGAGGGTCGGGATCACCTTGGGGCGCAAGGGGGGCCCGACTGAGGGAGCGAGCCCGTGGGCAATCGCCGCACCCTGATCGCGGCCGCGGCAGTCATCCTCGCCGCCGTCTCCGGGATCGGCGTCTACTTCTACGTCTCGTCCGCCGACCAGCGCGCCCAGCGCAACGTCGCCGTCGTCGAGGCCTTCGTGGCCTCCGCCGACATCGCCAAGGGCACGACCGGCGACACCGCGGTCGGCAACGGGCTCATCACGACCGCGAAGGTCCTCCGGGGCAGCATCCCCCCCGGGGCCGTCACCGACAGCAGCACCCTGAAGGGCAAGGTCGCCGCGGCCACGATCGCGGCGAAGCAGTTCATCACCGCGGCCAGCTTCGTGTCGCCGGCCCAGGGCGGGGGCGGCTCCCTCGCCGCGGCGCTCGGCAGCAACCCGAACCTCGTCGCGGTCACGGTCTCGGTCGACTCCGCGCACGCGGTCGCCAACACGATCGCCCCCGGTGACCACGTCGACATCGCCGTCGTCAACGACGCCGGCGCCCAGTACCTGCTCCAGGACGTCCGGGTGCTCGCCGTCGGGCAGGAGACCGCCGCCAACGCCGGGTCGAACGGGCAGCCGACCACCTCGGCGGCCTCGAGCGGTCTCATCACCTTCCAGGTCTCGGCGGCCGACGCGCTGCGCGTCGAATCGTCGGCGCACGCCGGGACGCTCTACCTGAGCCTGCGGTCCCTCGGCGCCAGCGGCAGCGGGGGCGCGACCGTCCCGGCCAGCGGGCGGTAGCCGGATGGCCATCGAGCCTGGTGGCGCGCCCAGCGTGCAGTGGAACGCCGGCGCGCCCGCGCCCTACGACATCGCGATCGTCGAGCCCGACGGGCGCTGGCGGCTGCGGCTCGGCACCGCGCTGGCGACGGCGGCGCAGTTCGAGGCCGTCGAGCAGCTCGTGCAGGCCCTCCGCCCCGGCCGGCCGCTCGTCGCCGTCTTCGGCCCGGGGCTCGCCACCGCCTACGGCTTCGAGCAGGTGCACCGGCTCATCACCAACCACCCGGAGCTCGGCGCCATCTTCGCCGTCGACCAGGTCTCGAGCGAGGTCCTCCAGGCCGCGTTCCGGGCCGGCGCCCGCGACACCGTGGCCGCCGCCGACCCCGCCGCCCTCGGCCCGGCCGTCGACCGGGTCGGCGGGCTCCTCGCCGGCGGGCCGAGCCGGGTGCCGGCCGTCGCCGCGACCCGCAGCGTGCCCGGTCGCCTCGTCGTCGTGTACTCGCCGAAGGGCGGGACCGGCAAGAGCACGGTGGCGATCAACGTCGCGGTCGCGCTCGCGCACCGCACCGACCAGAAGGTCGCGCTCGTCGACGCCGACGTGAACTTCGGTGACGTGGCCGTGCTGCTCGGCCTCCCGCCGCAGCAGACCGTGCTCGACGCCGTCGCCGCGGCCCAGTACGGCGACGTCGAGCTCGTGCGCAGCATGCTGAGCCGGCACCGGTCGAGCGGGCTGCTCGTGCTCCCGGCCCCCACCGAGCCGATGCTGGCGGGCGGGGTCCTGCCCGCCGAGCTGGTGGCGGTGTGCGAGGCGCTGCAGAGCTGGTGCGGGTTCGTCATCGCCGACCTCCCGGCGCAGCTCGACGACGTCGCGTCGGCGCTCATCGACGCCGCCGACGAGGTGCTGCTGGTCGGCGGGATGGACATCCCGAGCGTCAAGAACCTGAAGATCGGCATGCAGGTCCTCGACCTCCTCGCGGTCGCGGGCCCGAAGACGCACCTGATCCTGAACCGGGCCAACACCCAGGTGAAGCTCGACGTCAACGAGGTGGAGCAGGTGCTGGGCCTCCCGGCCCAGTTCCCGATCCCCTCCGACATCGCGGTGCCGATCTCGGTGAACGCGGGCGTGCCGGTGGTCGAGCACGCGCCCGGCTCGCCGGCCAGCCGGGCCATCGACCGCATCGCCCTCTCGCTCCTCGGTCCGGAGATGGCCAGCACCGGGGCCAAGGGCCGGCGGGCCCGACGGGCGCTGCGGGCATGACCGTCACCGGCCAGTGGCCGCCGGCCGGGGCGCCGACGCCCGCGACGGCGCCGCGCGTGACCGCGCGCGCCCACGCCCTCGAGGACCTCCGCCACAAGATGCACCAGTTCGTGGTGGCCGAGCTCGGCCCGATCCTCTACGACCGGGGGGTCTCGGAGGCCGAGCTGCGCAAGCAGGTCGGCGACACCCTCCAGCGGGCCCTGGCCCAGGAGCACCTGGCCCTCGGGTCGGCCGAGCGCCAGGCCCTGCTCCAGTCGGTCTTCGACGACATCCTCGGCTACGGACCGATCGACGGGCTCCTCCGCGACCCGAACATCAGCGAGGTCATGGTCAACGGACCCCAGCAGGTGTTCGTGGAGCGCGACGGCAAGATCACCCGCACCGACGTCCGGTTCGTCGACGAGCAGCACCTCCGGCGGATCATCGACAAGATCGTGAGCCAGGTCGGCCGGCGCGTGGACGAGGCCACCCCGATGGTCGACGCCCGCCTGCCCGACGGGTCCCGCGTCAACTGCATCGTCCACCCGCTGGCCATCGGGGGGCCGTTCCTCACCATCCGGCGCTTCCGGGCCGACCCGTTCACCGTCAAGGACCTCATCGCGATCGGCACCATGTCGGAGCAGCTGGCGCACTTCGTCGACTGCTGCGTGCGCGGCCGGCTCAACGTGATCGTGAGCGGCGGCACCGGCACCGGCAAGACGACGCTGCTGAACGTGCTGTCGTCGTTCATCCCGCCCGACGAGCGCATCATCACCATCGAGGACGCGAAGGAGCTCCAGCTCCAGCAGCCGCACGTCCTGTGCACCGAGGCCCGGCCGCCGAACATCGAGGGCAAGGGCGAGATCCGGATCCGTGACCTGGTCCGCAACGCGCTGCGCATGCGGCCCGACCGCATCGTCGTCGGCGAGGCCCGTGGCGCCGAGGCCCTCGACATGCTGCAGGCCATGAACACCGGCCACGACGGGTCGCTGACGACGGTGCACTCGAACGCCCCTCGCGACACGCTCTCGCGGGTCGAGACGATGGCGCTCATGGCCGGCATGGACCTGCCGGTGCGCGTCATCCGGGAGCAGATGGCCTCGGCCCTCGACCTCATCGTCCACCTGTCCCGGCTGCGCGACGGGACCCGTCGGGTCACCCACGTCAGCGAGGTGATGGGGATGGAGGGCGACGTCGTCGTGCTCCAGGACATCTACCTGTTCGACTACTCGATGGGGATCGACGCCAACGGGCAGTTCCTCGGGCACCTGAAGAGCACCGGCATCCGCCCGGGCTTCTCCGAGCGGCTCGCCAACTTCGGCGTCAACCTTGATCAGTCGCTCTTCAGCGGCGAGCAGCTGTCGCGCCGGGGGGGCATGCGACGATGAGCGGCGTCGTCGCGGCGGTCGACTCGACCTGGCGGCTGGCGCTCCCGGCCATCATGGCCGGGGCGGTGCTGGCGTTCGCGATGGCGGTGATGCTGATCACGGGCGACCACCGCGGCGCCCTCGAGCGCCGGCTCACCGGCTACGGCGAGGAGCCCGAGCCGGAGCGCCCCCTGGGCCGCGGGGACGGGGCCCTGGCCGAGACCCGCCTGGTCCAGGACATGGCCGACTTCACCGGGCGGATCGCCGAGCGGGTCGGGCTCCTGAACCGCGTCGAGGAGAAGCTGGAGCAGGCCGACCTGCCGGTGCGCCCGACCGAGGCCATCTTCTTCTACGGCGCGGCCACGTTCGTCGTCGTCGTCGGCGCGCTGCTCCTCCTCGGCCCCCCACCGGCGCTCATCTTGGCGATCGTCGCCGGGATCGGGCCCCCGGTGTACCTCGAGCTGCGCCGCCACCGGCGGCTCCGGAAGTTCGAGGTCCAGCTCCCCGACGTCCTGAACCTCTTCGCGGGCTCGATGCGGGCCGGGTTCTCGTTCGCCCAGGCCCTCGAGGCCGTCGCCGAGGAGGCGCCCGAGCCGTCGCGGCGTGAGCTGCAGCGGTGCTTCACCGAGAGCCGCCTCGGCCGGCCCATCGAGGACGCGCTCGAGGACTCGGCCCAGCGGATGCACAGCGTCGACCTGATGTGGGCGGTCATGGCGATCCGGATCCAGCGCGAGGTCGGCGGCAACCTCGCCGAGCTCCTCGACACGGTCTCGAACACGATGACCGAGCGGGAGCGCCTGAAGCGCGAGATCCTGGCCCTCACGGCCGAGGGAAGGCTCTCGGCGTGGATCCTCGGCGTCTTCCCACCCGGGTTCGCGATCGTCCTCTACGCGATCCAGCCCACCTACATGAAGGTGCTGTTCGAGAACGGCATCGGCGTCATCGCCGTCATCGCGTCGGGGGTGATGGCGGTGATCGGGTTCTTCTGGCTCCGCAAGCTCATGGCGATCGAGGTCTGACGTGTCCCCGCTCGTGATCGCGGCCGCCCTCGCCGGCGCCGTCCTGCTCATCGGGCTGCTGACCACGGGCGTCGTCGTCGAGCGGGCCGAGGTGCGCGAGTCGCTGCGCCGCCTCGAGGGCTACCAGATCCAGGACGTGCGCGACCAGGAGATGCTGGCGCCGATCAGCGAGCGGGTGTTCAACCCGCTGGCGGAGGCGGCGGCGGGCGTCGTCCAGCGGTTCACGCCGCAGGGGTACCGGGACGAGGTGGCCCGCAAGCTCGTGCACGGCGGGCTGGCCTCCCGGATCAGCGTCGACCAGGTGCTGGTCTGGAAGCTGCTCGGGCTCATGAGCGGCCTCGTGTGGCTGCCGCTCTTCCTCTTCGGGCTCCACACCTCCGCGATCGTCACCTTCGCGTTCGTCATCGTGTGCTGGGGCGTCTCGTTCCTCCTGCCGGACGTCTACCTGGCCCGGGCCATCGACCGTCGCCGCCACGACATCGCCGTGCAGCTGCCCGACATCCTCGACCTGCTCGTGATCTCGGTCGAGGCGGGCCTCGGGTTCGACCAGGCCCTCGACCGGACCACGTCGGCGATCCCGGGCCCGCTGTCCGACGAGTTCCGGCGGATGCTGCAGGAGACCCGTTTCGGCTCGAGCCGGGCCGACGCCCTGCGGGCGATGGACCAGCGCTGCGACGTCCCCGAGCTGCGCACCTTCATCCTCGCCATGCTCCAGGCCGACACCTTCGGCGTGTCGATCTCCCGGATCCTGCGCGCGCAGGCCGACGAGATGCGGATCGCTCGTCGCCAGCGGGCCCAGGCGCAGGCCCAGAAGGCGCCCGTGAAGATGCTGTTCCCGATGGTGTTCTGCATCTTCCCCTCGATCTTCGTCGTGATCCTCGGCCCGGCGATGCTCCAGATCGCCCACACGCTGTAAGCGCGACCGGTGTCGCTCGCCACCGCCACCCGCGAGGCGCCCGCGACGCCGACGACGCCCCCCACCGCCGCCCCGACCCGCCGCGGGCCGAGCCTCGACACGCTCTTCACCGCCGTGTTCGGCCTCTTCGGCTGGGCCATCGGCGTCGAGCGGCTCACCGACAACTCGTTCTTCTGGCACCTCCGGGCGGGCCAGCTGATCCTGGACCGCGGCTTCCCCCGGACTGACCCGTTCTCGTTCGCGGCGCACGGCACCCCGTGGGTGCTGCAGTCCTGGCTGGCCGAGCTCGGCTACGCCGCGATCAACCGGGAGGTGGGGGCGTTCGGGATCCGGCTGCTCATCGGCCTGACCGGCGTCGCCATCGCGGTGCTCGCGTTCCGTCTCGCGCTGCGGCTCAGCGGCGACCGGGTCCGCGCCGCGCTCCTCACCGCCGTCGCGCTCGGGAGCCTCGAGACCCTCTGGTCGGAGCGGCCGCTCGTGTTCGGCGTGCTGGCCCTCGTGGTCCTCCTCTGGGTCGTCGAGGTGCCCGAGAGCCGGGTCGGGCGACGGCCGGTCCTCGCGCTCCCGATCCTCCTGTGGTGCTGGGCCAACGTGCACGGCAGCTTCGCCCTCGGGTTCGCCTACCTCGGCCTCCACCTCCTCGGCCGCGGGCTCGACGGGCACCCCCCGTGGCGGGGACGCGAGCGCCAGCTGCTCACCGGCACCGCCATCGGGGCGGCGGCGTGCTTCGTGAACCCGTACGGCGTCGGGCTGGTGACGTTCCCGGTGGCGCTGCTCGCCCGCTCCGACATCCTCCGCCACGTCGTCGAGTGGCAGTCACCCGACTTCCACTCCGCCCGGAGCCTCCCGTTCGCGGTGTGGATCGTCGTGTTCGCGGCGCTGCTCGCCCGCGCCCCGGGACGGACGTCGCGACGGGACCTGCTGGTGTCGCTGCCGTTCCTCCTGCTCGGGCTGTGGGCGCTCCGCAACATCGCCCTGGCCCCGCTCGTGGGCCTGCCGATCGCGGCGCGGGCGGTGGCCCGGCCCGCCGGCCGACGGGCGGTCGACCGCACCGCCGCCGTCGGCTGGGCCCTCGCCGCCGTCCTCGTCGTCGTCGTGGCCGTCTTCACCGCCCGGGCCGCCGAGCAGCCGAGCTTCGCCTTCGACCGCTACCCGGTCCGCGCCCTCCGGACCCTCCAGCGCGACGGGCTCCTCGGGAAGCGGCTCCTCGCCACCGACGCCGACGCCGGCTACGTCATCCTGCGGGACTGGCCCCGCCAGCAGGTCTTCATCGACGACCGCTACGACATGTACCCGCGGGCGGTCATCGACGACTACTTCACGCTCGCCCGCGCCCGCCCGGGGTGGGCGGCGGTGCTGGCGCGCCGGGACATCCAGGTCATCGTGTGGCCGCGCGGCGACCCGCTCGTGAGCCTCGTGGAGGGCAGCGGCCACTGGCGGCGGCTCGCCCAGGACCCCGACCGGGTGGTCCTGGTGCGCGACGACGTGCGCTGAGCGGCGGCGCCGGCCGGGTCAGGACCCGGTGCTGAGGTGGCTGCCGGCCTGGCTGAACGTCGGGCTGATCTGCGAGCCGAGGAAGATGACGGCGGCCATCACGGCGATGGCGATGAGGCCGACCAGCAGGAGGTACTCGACCAGGTTCGCCCCCCGCTCGTCGCGAGCGAGGCGGGCCTGGATCCAGGTCCTGAGCACGAAGAGGTCCATGCGCCGTCCCGTCGTCTCCGCCGCCCCCCCGGTGTCCAGGCCTACCGCGTTATCGGCGAGTTAAGGGCCGGTGCTTGAGCGGCAAAGGCCCGGCCGCCGGCCCCTACCATCCGCCGCGTGCTGGTCGTCGCCCTCACCGGGGGCATGGGGTCGGGCAAGTCGACCGTCGCCGAGCTGCTCGTGCGCCGGGGCGCCGTCCTCGTCGACGCCGACGCCATCGCCCGCGAGGTCGTCGAGCCGGGCCGTCCGGCGCTCGCCGCCCTCGTCGAGCGGTTCGGGCCCGGCATCCTCGACGGCGACGGGCGGCTCGACCGGGCCGCGCTCGCCCGCGTCGCCTTCGCCGACGACGCCGCCCGTGCCGACCTCGAGGCGATCACCCACCCGGCGATCGCCGAGGAGTTCGCGCGCCGCACCCGCGACGCGCCTCCCGACGCCGTCGTGGTCTGCGACGTGCCGCTGCTCGCCGAGTCGCCGGCGGCGCGGGCGCGGGGCTACGAGCGCGTCATCGTGGTCGAGGCGCCGGCGGCGGTGCGGCGGGCCCGCCTCGAGCGGCGGGGCGTGTCCGGGGTCGACGCCGACCGGCGCATGGCCGCCCAGGCCAGCGACGCCGACCGCCGGGCCCTGGCGACCTACGTGATCGACAACTCCGGCGACCTCGACGCGCTCGAGCGGCGCGTGGAGGAGGTGTGGCGGGACCTCGAGGCCCGGCGCGCCGCCGGCGACGCGGCCCCCGACGGGTCGTCGCCCCGAGCCGACCCGTCGTAGGACCCCGGTACGATCGACCGGTGCCGAAGCTCGAGCTGGTCTCGGAGTTCAACGCCGCCGGGGACCAGCCCGCCGCGATCGACGGCCTCGTCGCCGGCCTCGAGCGGGGGGACCGCTACCAGACGCTCCTTGGCATCACCGGCTCCGGGAAGTCCTTCACCGTCGCGGGGATGATCGCCCGGGTCCAGCGCCCCACGCTCGTGCTCGCCCCGAACAAGAGCCTCGCCGCCCAGCTGGCGTCCGAGTACCGGGAGTTCTTCCCGGCCAACCGGGTCGAGTACTTCGTCTCCTACTACGACTACTACCAGCCCGAGGCCTACCTCCCGTCGAGCGACACCTACATCGAGAAGGACTCGTCGATCAACGACGAGATCGACCGGCTCCGGCACTCGGCCACCAGCGCCCTCATGGCCCGGCGCGACGTGATCATCGTGGCCTCGGTGTCCGCCATCTACGGGCTGGGCGCCCCCGACGAGTACGAGCGGCAGAGCCTCATCCTCGACCGGGGCGAGGAGCGCGACCAGCGCGCCGTGCTCCGCCGGCTCGTGGAGCTGCGGTACGAGCGGAACGACTTCGCGTTCGCCCGCAACAAGTTCCGGGTGCGCGGCGACACCATCGAGGTGTTCCCCGCCTACGAGGAGCGGGCGGTCCGGATCCAGCTTTTCGGCGACGAGGTCGAGCGCATCGCGTCGGTGGACCCGCTAACCGGCGAGGTGGTGGAGGACCTGGACCGGCTGGTGCTGTTCCCGGCCACCCACTACGCGA
This sequence comes from Acidimicrobiia bacterium, assembly GCA_035948415.1. NCBI lineage: Bacteria > Bacillati > Actinomycetota > Acidimicrobiia > Acidimicrobiia bacterium. Next base: position 13,655 of record DASZJD010000015.1, read on the forward strand.
CCTCCGACGTGCGGATGCGCACCGCGATCGCCGGCATCGAGGCCGAGCTGAAGGAGCGCCTGGCCTGGCTCGAGGAGCACGACAAGCTGCTCGAGGCCCAGCGGCTCCGGATGCGCACGACCTACGACCTCGAGATGCTCCGCGAGGTGGGCTCGTGCGCCGGCATCGAGAACTACTCGCGGCACCTCGACGGCCGGGCGCCGGGCGAGGCCCCGTACACGCTGCTCGACTACTTCCCCGACGACTTCGTCGTGATCCTCGACGAGTCCCACGTCACCGTCCCCCAGCTGCACGGGCAGTACGAGGGCGACCGCTCCCGGAAGGAGACCCTCGTCGAGCACGGCTTCCGCCTCCCGTCCGCGCTCGACAACCGGCCGCTGCGCTTCGACGAGTTCAACGCCAAGGTCCACCAGGTCGTGTTCCTCTCGGCGACGCCGAGCCCCTACGAGCTCCAGGTGTCGACCCAGGTCGTGGAGCAGATCGTCCGGCCCACCGGGCTCGTGGACCCGGAGGTCATCGTGCGCCCGACGAAGGGCCAGATCGACGACCTCGTGGCCGAGATCCGGGAGCGCGAGGCCCGCGCCCAGCGGGTGCTCGTCACCACGCTGACGAAGAAGATGGCCGAGGACCTGACCGACTACCTCATCGAGCTGGGGGTCCGGGTCCGGTACCTGCACAGCGAGGTCGACACCCTCGAGCGGGTCGAGATCCTGCGGGCGCTGCGCCTCGGCGAGTTCGACGTGCTCGTCGGCATCAACCTGCTCCGCGAGGGCCTCGACCTCCCCGAGGTGTCGCTGGTGTCGATCCTCGACGCCGACAAGGAGGGCTTCCTGCGCTCGGAGACGTCGCTGATCCAGATGATCGGCCGGGCGGCCCGCAACGTCGACGGCGAGGTCGTCATGTACGCGGACCAGGTCACGGACTCGATGCGGAAGGCGATCTCGGAGACGAACCGGCGACGCCAGAAGCAGCTCGTCTACAACACCGAGCACGGCATCGACCCCCAGACCGTGCGCAAGAAGGTCACCGACATCCTGGAGATGGTCCGGGCCCGAGACGACGGCGAGGCCACGCCGGCGCGAGGGCGGGGACGGGGCCGCGCGCCGGCCCGCTCGGCGGTGTTCGACCTCGCCGGCGTGGCCCCCGACGACCTCGGGCGCCTGATCCAGACGCTCCAGGACGAGATGCACGACGCCGCGAAGGACCTCCGGTTCGAGGAGGCGGCCCGCCTGCGCGACGAGATCGCCGAGCTCCGCCGCGAGCTCCGGGCGGTGGGCTAGGGAGGCTCGCGCCTCGGGCTCGGCGGCCCCGCCACTCGGTGGACGGTCGGTCAGGGGTCGGGCGGTCAGGTCGGGCCCCGGACCCGCCGATCTAGGTGGGGATGGTGGCGGCCCCGACGACCCTGTCACCGCGTCGCCGCGTCGACGGGTCGGATCCGCCGCCGCGTGCCGGCCGGCGCCCGTGGCTCGGCCTCGTCGTGGCCGCGGCCCCGCCGGTGATCCTCGGCGTGATGGCGTGGCAGCGACGCTGGATCGCCGACGACGGGTTCATCAACCTCCGGGTCGTCGACCAGCTGCTGCACGGGCACGGGCTCGTGTTCAACGCCGGGGCGCGCGTCGAGGCGTCGACGAGCCCGGCCTGGGTGCTGCTGCTCGCGGCGACGCGAGGCGTCGTTCGGGTCGTCCCGCTCGAGTGGATCGCGGTGGGCTGGGGCCTGCTCCTGTCGGTCGGGGCCCTCGCCATGGGCGAGCGCGGCGCGTGGCTCCTGGCGCGCCGCTCGTCGAGCGGCCCAGAGCGGCCGCGCCGGCTCGTGCCCGTCGGCGCGCTCGTCGTCGCCGCGCTGCCCCCGTTCTGGGAGTTCGCGACGTCGGGGCTCGAGACCGCCCTGGCCCTGGCCTGGCTGGCCGGCTGCTTCTGGGCCCTCGCCGCCCTGCTGGCGCGCGCCCCGCGCCGGCCGTGTCGCGCGGGGGTCGGGGCGGCGGTCCTCGCCGGCGTGGGCCCGCTCATCCGACCCGACCTCGCCATCTTCACCGTCGCGTTCCTCGCCGCCCTCCTCGTCGTCGACCCGACCCGGGGCTGGCGCCGTCGCGCCGCCCTCGTCGCGGCCGGGCTGGCGCTGCCCGTCGCGTACGAGGCGTTCCGGGTCAGCTACTACGCCGCGCTCGTCCCGAATACCGCCATCGCCAAGGAGCCGACGATGGCGGAGTGGGGGAGGGGCGTCCACTACGTGTGGGACACGGTCGGGCCCTACCGGCTGTGGCTGCCGATCGCGGTGGTCGTGACCGTCGGCCTGGCGCCAACGATCCGCGGCTGGTGCCGGGCCCGGTCGTGGGACCGGCTGGCGGTGACCCTCGCACCGGTCGTCGGCGCCGCGCTGTCCACGCTCTACGTGGTGCGACTCGGCGGCGACTTCATGCACGCGCGGTTCCTCCTCGTCCCGCTGTTCGCGCTCGTGCTGCCGGTGGCGGTGGTGCCGATCCGGTCGGGCCCGAGGCGCGACCCGCGCGCCGCGATGGCCGTGATCGTCGCGGGCTGGGCCGTGCTCTGCGCGACGTCCTTCCGGGTCCCGTACGCGGTGAACGGGCCGGGGCCGATCAGCAACGAGCGGGAGGGAACCGTGCTGCTCACCCGGCACCGCAACCCGGTGTCGATCGCCGACTACACCCGGTACGGGTGGGCGCGCTACGGGGCCGAGGCGCGTCGGCTTGCCGCTCGCGGCCGGCGCGTGTTCTGGGTGGTGCCGAGCCGCGGCTACCGCCACGAGCTCCGATTGCCGCTGGGCCGGCGCGTCGGCGCGCCGGTGGTCGTCGCCTACCCCTTCGTCGGCCAGCTCTCGTACGCCGCCGGGCCGGACGTCGACGTGCTCGACCTGCTCGGGCTCGGCGACGCCGAGGGCAGCCACGTCCGGGTCGCTCGCTTCGCCCAGCCCGGGCACAACAAGTTCCTCGACCCCGCCTGGGGCATCGCCCGGTTCGTCGACGCGTCGACCCCGATCCCGGACCGGGGCCTGGCCGCGCGCGCCGCCGACGCCCGCGCCGCCCTCCGCTGCGGGCGCCTCGCCGAGCTCGCCCGCGACACCGGGGGCTCGCCGACCCTGGCCGGGCTCGCCCGTGACGTCGCCGACAGCTGGGCGCTGACCCGCTTCCGCTACGCGCCCGACCCCCACGCGGCGCGGCGCGAGCTCTGCGGCTCGGCGGCCGCCGCCCCGGTCACCCGCCGCGCGACGGCCCCGCACGCCCGCCCCTGATCGGCGGTCGGGGCGCCCCGCGACGCCCGCGCCGGGGGCGAACATCCGTTCGGAACGCGACACCGACCGGTACGCTGGGTCGGTGGCGGAGCGCACCGCGGGCACGCATCTCACGATCCGGGGGGCTCGAGAGCACAACCTGAAGAACGTCGACGTCCGGCTGCCCCGGGACCGGCTCATCGTCTTCACGGGCCTGTCGGGGTCGGGGAAGTCGTCCCTCGCCTTCGACACCATCTACGCCGAGGGTCAGCGCCGCTACGTGGAGTCCCTCTCGGCCTACGCCCGGCAGTTCCTCGGCCAGATGGACAAGCCCGACGTCGACTTCATCGAGGGGCTCTCGCCGGCCATCTCGATCGACCAGAAGTCGGCCGGGCGCAACCCGCGCTCGACCGTCGGCACGATCACCGAGGTCTACGACTACCTGCGGCTGCTGTACGCCCGGATCGGCGTGCCGCACTGCCCGAACTGCGGGCGGGTCATCACCCGGCAGACGCCCCAGCAGATCGTGGACCGGGTCCTCGAGCTCCCGGAGGGCACCCGGTTCCAGGTGCTGGCCCCGGTCGTGCGGGGCCGGAAGGGCGAGTACGACGCCCTCCTGAAGGAGCTGGCCACGCAGGGCTTCACCCGGGCGCGCGTCGACGGCGAGGTCCACGAGCTCGGCCGCGGGGCGCCGGCCCGGCTCGCCCGCTACGAGCAGCACACGATCGAGGTGGTCGTCGACCGGCTCGTCCGCCGCGCCGGCATCGAGCGCCGCCTCACCGACTCCCTCGAGACCGCGCTGCGGCTCGCCGAGGGCGTGGCCGAGGTCGAGGTCGTGCCGCGCGACGACCAGCCGCACGAGGACGTGGAGACGCTTACCTTCTCGGAGCACCTGGCCTGCAGCCACTGCGGCCTGTCCTTCGACGAGCTGGCGCCCCGGAACTTCTCCTTCAACTCGCCCTACGGGGCGTGCGAGCGCTGCGACGGGCTCGGGACCCGGTTCGAGGTGGACCCCGAGCTCGTGGTGCCCGACGACGACCTGAGCCTCTCCGAGGGCGCGATCGCGCCGTGGTCCGGGTTCCGCAGCCGGTACTTCGACCGGGTGCTCGAGGCGGTCGCCGACGAGTACGGCTTCGACGTGGACACCCCGTGGAAGCGGCTCCGCAAGCGCGACCGCAACCCCGTGCTCTACGGGACCGGCAACCGCGAGGTGCACGTCCAGTACCGGAACCGCTACGGGCGTCGCCGCTCGTACCACACGCCGTTCGAGGGCGTGGTCCCGTGGCTGGAGCGCCGCCACTCCGAGGCCGAGTCCGACCGGTCACGGGAGCAGATCGAGGGCTACATGCGACAGGTGCCGTGCCCCCAGTGCGGGGGCGCCCGCCTGCGCCCGGCGTCGCTGGCGGTCACGGTCGGCGGCCAGAACATCTTCGAGCTCGGCGAGCTCTCGATCACGAAGGCGGCGCGGTTCCTCGGCGACCTCGAGCTCTCGGAGCGGGACCGGCTCATCGCCGAGCAGGTGCTGAAGGAGGTCAACGAGCGCCTGCGGTTCCTCCTCGACGTCGGGCTCGACTACCTGTCGCTGAACCGCTCCTCGGGGACCCTCGCCGGGGGTGAGGCCCAGCGGATCCGCCTCGCCTCCCAGATCGGCAGCGGCCTCGTCGGCGTCCTCTACGTGCTCGACGAGCCGTCGGTGGGCCTGCACCAGCGAGACAACCAGCGCCTCGTCGACACGCTGCTCCGGCTGCGGGACCTCGGCAACACCGTGATCGTCGTCGAGCACGACGAGGAGACGATCCGGGTCGCCGACCACGTGGTCGACATCGGCCCCGGGGCGGGCGAGCACGGCGGCGAGATCGTCGTGTCCGGGCCGCTGGCGGCCGTGACGGCCGAGCCCCGCTCGATCACCGGCAAGTACCTGACCGGGGAGCGGTCGATCCCGGTGCCGGAGCGCCGGCGCGAGCCGGGGGACGCCTGGCTCGTGGTGCGCGGCGCCCGGGAGCACAACCTGCACGACATCGACGTCGGGTTCCCGCTCGGCTGCTTCGTCGTGGTCTCGGGGGTGAGCGGCAGCGGCAAGTCGACGCTCGTGAACGACATCCTGTTCCACGCCCTCATGCAGCGCGTCTACCGCTCCCGGATCGCACCCGGCCGTCACAAGACCCTCGAGGGCGCGCAGCACCTCGACAAGGTGATCAACATCGACCAGTCGCCGATCGGTCGCACCCCGCGGTCGAACCCGGCGACGTACACCGGCGTCTTCGACAAGATCCGGGCCCTGTTCGCGGCGACCCAGGAGGCGAAGGTCCGCGGCTACCTGCCGGGCCGGTTCTCGTTCAACGTGAAGGGGGGCCGGTGCGAGGCCTGCGCCGGCGACGGGACGATCAAGATCGAGATGCACTTCCTGCCGGACGTGTACGTGCCGTGCGAGGTCTGCAAGGGCGCCCGCTACAACCGGGACACGCTCGACATCACGTTCAAGGGCAAGAACATCGCCGAGGTCCTGGACCTGTCGATCGAGGACGCGCTCGGGTTCTTCGCCAACCAGCCGACGATCGCCCGCCACCTCCAGACCCTCGTCGACGTCGGCCTCGGGTACGTGCGGCTCGGCCAGCCGGCGCCGACGCTGTCGGGCGGCGAGGCGCAGCGGGTGAAGCTCTCCTCCGAGCTCGGCAAGCGCGCCACCGGGCGCACCATCTACATCCTCGACGAGCCCACCACCGGGCTGCACTTCGAGGACGTCCGGCGGCTGCTCGGCGTGCTCGACCGCCTCGTGCAGGCCGGGAACACGGTGCTCGTCATCGAGCACAACCTCGACGTGGTCAAGTCCGCCGACTGGATCGTCGACCTCGGCCCCGAGGGCGGCGACGCCGGCGGGCAGGTGGTCGCGGAGGGCCCGCCCGAGCACGTGGCGAAGACGCCCGGGAGCCACACCGGTCGCTACCTGGCCCCCCGCCTCGGCCTGACGTAGCGAGCGCGGCGTCCGGCCCGCCTCCCGTCGCCCCGTAGCGTGCCGCCGGTGAGCTGGGAGACGCACGCGGCGTGGTGGCAGGAGCACTTCACCGACGGCGTCGACGCCGAGTACGAGGAGCAGATCCTCCCGCTCGTCGACGAGCACCTCGCCGGCGCGCGGCAGGTGCTCGACGTCGGCTGCGGCGAGGGCCAGGTGGCGCGACGGGTGGCCGCCGCCGGCGTCGTCGTCGTCGGCGTGGACCCCACCGCCGGCCAGCTGGCCACGGCGGCGACCCGCGGCGGCGGCGTTCGTTACGCGCGCGCCGTCGCCGAGCGGCTGCCGTTCGGGGCCGCCCGCTTCGACGCCGTCGTGGTCTGCCTGACCCTCGAGCACCTCGACCCCTTCGAGCCGGCGGTGCACGAGGTCGCCCGGGTCCTGGCGCCGGGCGGGCGGTTCTGCTGCTTCCTGAACCACCCCCTCCTCCAGACGCCGGGCAGCGGCTGGATCGACGACCACATCGTGGGGGAGCAGTACTGGCGGGTCGGCCCCTACCTGCCCGACGACGTGGCCATGGAGGAGGTGGCGCCGGGCGTCAGGTTGCCCTTCATGCACCGTCCGCTGAGCCGATACATCAACGTGATGGCCGACTGCGGGCTCCTGGTCGAGCGCATGGAGGAGCCGCCGCCCCCGCCGGGGTTCCTCGAGCGGGCCCCGGAGTACGCGGCGGCGGCGACGATCCCCCGGCTGCTCCTGTTGCGCGCCCGCAAGCACGGGTGACCGCCACCGTCGCGCCGCCGCGTCCGGCGGCCGCGACGGCCGCCCCTCCCGCCCGCACCAGTTGGTGGCGCCGCCCGCTGCTCGCGGCCGCGCTGCTGCTGGCGATCTACGGCGGGCTCTCCCTCGCCAACGACCCGCGGGCCTTCATGGCCTCCGACGTGGGCGGCAAGGTGGCGACCCTCCGGGCTATGGACGCCCGTGGCGACCTCCACCCCGACCTCGGCTACTGGGCGCACGCGCTCGACCCCCGCGGGGCGCTCTACCCGATCGTGAAGACCGACCACCGCGGGAGCCAGTGGGTCAACGTCACCACGCTCCCGATGCTCTACGCCGCCTACCCGCTCTACGAGCTCGGCGGCGTCCGCGCCATCCTCGTCCTGCCGATGCTCGGCGGTGTGCTCACCGCCCTCGGCGCCCGCGCGCTGGCGCGCCGCCTCGGCGGCCGCGGCGACCTGGCGTTCTGGCTCGTGGGGCTGGCCACGCCCGTCGTCGTGTACTCGCTCGACTTCTGGGAGCACACGCTCGGCCTCGCCGCGACGATCTGGGCCGTCGTCCTCCTCCTCGACGTGGCCGACCGCACGGCGGGCTGGCGCGCCGCCGCGGCCGCCGGGGCCCTGTTCGGCGTCGCCGCCACGATGCGGACCGAGGCCCTCGTCTACGCCGCGGTCGCGGTCGTCGTCGTCGTGTGGGCGGGTCGGCCGTGGCCGCGTCGGGACCTCGTCCGCGACGGCGCCGCCGCCGCCGGCGCGCTGCTCCTCCCGCTCCTCGCCAACACCGGCCTCGAGGTGCTCGCCTTCGGTTCGCCGTACCGCGCCTCGCGCACCTCCACGGCCGCGTCGGGCGCCGCGTCCTCGCTGGCCCTCCGGGCCAACGAGGCGGTCAGCACCACGATCGGGCTCAACGGCTTCGACACCGCGCTCGACTGGCTCCTCGGGGCCATGATCGTGCTCGGCTTGGCCGTGGCCGCGCTGCGCCTGCTGGCCCCGCGCCGCGACGGCCGCCTCGTCGGCTGGCTCGCGCTCGGGGTCGCGGCCCTCGGCTACGGCCTGCGGCTCCGGGCCGGGCTCAGCTTCCTCCCCGGGCTCCTCGTCTGCTCGCCGCTCGTCGTCGTCGGGCTCGTCGTCGCCAACCGCCGGCCCGCCTTCCGCCGACCGGTCGCGATCGCGCTCCTCGCGCTGCCGCTGGTGTGGCTGGCCCAGTTCGGCGGCGGCGCCGGCCCGCAGTGGGGCGGCCGGTACGAGCTGACCTCCGGGCTCCTGCTGGCGGTCGTCGCCGCGGTCGCGCTCGAGCGGGTCCCGTGGCGCGGCGCGGTGGCGATGATCGCGGTCTCCGCCGCCGCGACGGGCGTCGGGCTGGCGTGGCTGGCGGTGCGCACCCACGACTACGGCCGGACCACGAGCGCCGTCGCCGCCGAGCCGGGCCCCGTCGTCACGACCTCGGGGGCGCTCTACCACTTCTGGCGCGAGGGCGGCGCCTCCTACACCCCGACCCGCCCGTGGCTCACGGCGCCGCGACGGGCCGACCTGGCGGCGGCGGTCCGCCTCCTCGACCGGCTCGGCGCCACCTCCTTCACCCTCGTGAGCCAGAACCGGGCCCAGGCCCCGCCCGCGCTCGGCCCCTACCGCCGCCGCACCGGCCGCAGCCGGGCCCTCGTCGAGACGATCCGGATCGAGGTCACCCGGTACGCCCGGTAAGGGGCGGGCGGGGAGATCCAGGCTCAGCAGCGCCGCCCGCCCGGTCGATAGAGGACCATGCGGCGGCTCGCGCGGCTGGCGGTCAACGTCGGGACCGGCGTCTGCGTGCTCGGGCTCGGCGAGGCCCACGCGGTCGCGCACGGCTACGCCATGACCGGCACGTCGCGCTTCGCCTGGTCGCTCGGCTTCGTCCTGGCCCTGCTCGTCGCCGCCTACGGGTTCGGGCTCCCGGACGTGCCCCGCAGCCGGCGGCGGGCGGTCACCGCCGCCGTCGGCGCCATCGCCGCCGCGACCGCGTCGATCTCGGTGCCCGAGCTCTTCGTCGGCGACGCCCTCCTGCCCCGCGCCGTCGTCTTCGGGTCGGCGCTGGTGCTCGTCCCCTGGTACGTGCTCTGCGCCCGGCTGGCCGGTGACGCCCGGTCGCGCGCCGAGGAGCGCGACCGGGTGGTCCTGATCGGCGACGCGGAGGAGGGGGAGACGCTGCGCGCCGAGCTCGACCGGGCGCCCGAGCGCCACGCCGTCGTCGTGGCCACCGTCGCCCCCGACGACGCCGCGCTCGTCGACCCGCCCCGCCTCCCGCTGGTCGAGGTGGCGCGCGCCACCCACGCCACCGTGATGGTCCTGAGCCGCCGGGCCCAGAGCGACGACGACGTCGTCCTCCAGGTGGCGAGGCTGCACGAGGCGGGCGTCCGGGTGCGGACGCTGTCCCTCTTCTACGAGCAGTGGCTCGGGAAGCTGCCGGTCGGCGAGCTCGAGCGGGTCTCGCTGCTCTTCGACGTCGGCGAGGTGCACGCGCCGCGCTACGCGCGGGTGAAGCGCCTCTTCGACCTCGCGCTCGCCGGGGCCGGCACCGTCGTCCTCGCGCTCGTGACGCCCGTCGTCGTCCTCGCCAACCTCGTCGCCAACCGGGGCCCGCTCCTGTACCGCCAGCCCCGGGTCGGGCGCGACGGCCGCCCGTTCTCGATCCTGAAGTTCCGCACCATGCGGACGGTGGCGCCGGTGGGGGAGCCGACCGCCGAGCGGGACCCGCGCGTGACCCGCTTCGGCCGGCTGCTGCGCGGCACCCACCTCGACGAGCTGCCCCAGATGGTCAACATCCTGCGCGGCGAGCTGTCGATCGTCGGCCCCCGACCGGAGCAGCCCCACCTCGTGACCGAGCTCTCCGAGAAGCTGCCCTTCTACCGGCTGCGGCACCTCGTGCGTCCGGGCCTCACCGGGTGGGCCCAGGTGAAGTACCGGTACGCCGGCACCGAGATCGAGGCGCTCGAGAAGCTGCAGTACGAGTTCTTCTACCTGCGCCGCCAGAGCCTCGCCCTCGACGTGCGGATCGTCGGGCGGACGCTGCGGTCCGTCATGGGGCGCGACGGCCGGTGAGCGGGCCGACCGGAGCGACGGCGACGACCTCGGGCGACGCGTCGGCGGCGGCCCGCGGCTCGCTCGCGCTCACCGCGCTCCAGACCCTCGGGCGGCTCCTGGCGGTCGGGTTCGTGCTCGTGGCCACCCGTCACCTGGCGCCGGCCGCCTTCGGTCGCTACTCGACCGCGTCGGCGTTCGTCGTCATCGGCGGCATCCTCGCCGACTTCGGGACCACGATGGTGATCGTCCGGCGGGTGAGCCGCGACCCGGCGGGCTCGGACGCGCTGCTCACGCGCACCCTGCCCGCCTGCCTCGGCCTCGGCGTGGCGTCGATGCTCGTGGTGGCCGCCGTCGCCGTCGCCGCCGGGTACCCGAGCGCGACGCGTGGCGACGTCCTGCTCGCGGCGCTGGCCCTGCCCCCGTCGGCCTGCGTGACGTCGCTGCTCGGCGGGTTCGACGGCCGCGGCCTCATCGCCCGGCGCGCCCTCCTCACCTTCCTCCAGCTCGCGGTCGTCGCCGGCGGCGGCGTCGTCGGGCTGCTGGCGGCGGGGGCGCGGGGGGCGGTCGTCGCGCTGCCGGCGGCGCCGGTCCTCGCCCTCGTCGTCGGGGCGGTGATGGCCCGACGCGCCGGCGTGTGGTCGCTGCGGGTCCGACCCGACGCCGACGCGTCGTGGGCGCTGCTGCGCGACGCGCTGCCGTTCGGGCTGCTCGGCGGCATCGCCGCCCTCCAGCTGCGCTTCGACGTCGTGCTGCTCTCGATCGTCGGCACCGCCGCCGACACGGCGCGCTACGACCTCGCGGTCCGGGCCCTCGAGGCCCTCGCCTACCTCGGCACCGTCGTCGCCGCGCCCGCCATCTTCATCCTGAGCCGACGGCTCGGCCGTCGGGACGTGCCCGGGGCGCAGCGCGCCCTCGACCAGGCCGGGCGGTTCCTCGCCCTCATCGGCGTCCCGGTGTCGGCCCTCCTGGTCGGGCTGCACGGGCCGCTCACCACCGCCGCGTTCGGGGCCCGGTACGGGGGCGCGGCGGTGCCGCTGGCGATCGCCGGCGGGCAGCTCTGGCTCGCCTTCCTCGCCGCGCTCCAGTCGGCGGCGATCGTGGCCGGGGACCGGGTTTGGCCCGCGGTGCCGGTGGCGGCGGCGGCGATGGCGGTCATGGTCGGGCTCGACCTGGCCCTGGTCCCGCCCTTCGGCGCCGTCGGGGCGGCGGCGGCCACCGTCGCCGGCACGGTGGTCATGGTCGGGGCCTTCGGCCGGTTCCTCGCCCGGAGGGCCGGGCTCCGGACCCCGCGCCCGGCCGTCGGGGTGCTGGCCGCCGGGGTGCTCGCGGCCGTCGTCTCGGCCGTGCTCGCCCCGACCGGGCTCGTGCCCGCCGCCGCCGGGGGGCTCCTCGCGTACGCCGCCGCCGTCCTCGCCAGCGGCGCGGTGCGGCGCGCCGACGTGGCCCGCCTCTGGGGCCTCGCCCGCGGCTCCGCCGCGCTGACGTGACCGCGCCCGCCGTGGCCGCCGTCGACGTCGTGATCCTCACCTGGAACGACGAGCCCGCCGCCCTGCACGCCGCCGTCGAGTCGGCGAGCGGCCAGTCGGGCGTCGAGGTCGCCGTGACCGTCGTCGACAACGGCTCCGAGCCGCCGGCCGCCGTCGTGGCCCCGGGCGTGCGGGTCATCCGGAGCGCCACGAACCTCGGCGTGGGCGGGGGCCGGAACCTCGGCACCCGCGCCGGGCGGGCCCCGTACGTGTGCGTGCTCGACAGCGACGCCCGGCTGCGGCCCGGCGCGCTCGCGCGCCTCGCCGCCGCGCTCGACGCCGACCCGAGGATCGGGCTCGCCGCGCCCGTCTTCACCGGGCAGCCGCCCGAGGCCAGCGCCGGGCGGGCGCCGACGCTGCGCCGCAAGCTGGCTCGGGCCCTGAACCGGACCGACCGCTACGAGCCGACCCGCGGGCAGGGCGACGGCGAGGCGTGGGACGTCGAGTTCGCCATCGGCGCCTGCCAGCTGTTCCGCCGCGACGTGTTCGACGCCCTCGGTGGGATCGACGAGTCGGCCCGGTTCGGGCCCGAGGACGTGGACTTCTGCCTCCGGGCGCGACGCGCGGGCTGGCGGGTGGCCCAGGTCGGCGCGGCGGCGTGCGACCACCCGCCCCGCCGCGCCTTCCGCGCCCTCTGGAGCCGCCGAGGCCGGGAGCACGCCGCCGCGTTCGCGCGGCACTGGTGGCGTCACCACGGGGCGCTCGCTCGCCGATGACCGCCACCCTCGACGTGGTCATCGTCGCCTACGACAGCAGAGCGACGATCGGGTCGTGCGTCCGCGCCGCTCGGGCGCTGCCCGGTGTGGGGGAGGTGCTCGTCGTCGACCACGGCCGGGACGGGAGCGCAGCCGAGGCGCAAGACGCCGGCGCCGGGGTCGTGCGCGACACCTCAAACCCCGGGTTCGGGGCGGGCCAGAACCATGGCGTGCGCGAGACGACCGCGCCGTTCGTGCTGCTGTGCAACCCCGACGCGGTGGTCGACGCCGTCGGCGTGGCCGCCGGCGCGCGGCTGCTCGCGGACGACCCGTCCGTCGCGGCCGTCCAGGGCGTCATCGTCCACCGGGGCTCGGGGAGCCCCGAGCGCAGCCAGGGCCGCGAGCTCGGCCCCGTGCACCTCCTCGGGCGGGCGGTCGGCGCCCGGCGGCTCCTGCGCCACGACCCGGCGCGACGGCTGGCGCGGCGGATCCGAGGCGTCGCCGACCACGTCGACCGGGTGCCGACGACGCCGACCGCGGTCGAATCGCTGGCGGCGACGGCGCTGCTCGTCCGCCGGCGGGCGTTCGACCAGGTGCGCGGCTTCGACTCCGGCTACTTCCTCTACGGCGAGGACCTCGATCTCTGCCGTCGCCTTCGCGCCGACGGGTGGCGGCTCGTCGCGCTGCCGGAGCGCTTCGCGGTGCACGACGGTGGCGGCTCGTCGGTGACGCCGGTCGGGCGGGAGCTGGCGTGGTGGCGGGGGACCCTGCGGTTCGCGGCGCGGTGGTGGTCGCGCCCGGCGTGGTGCGCGGCGGTCGCGGCCGCCGCCCTCGCCTGGCTGCGGCTGAGCGTCCGCCACCCCGCCCGGGCCGGCGACGCCGCCCGCGCCCTGTTCATCGGCCCCGGTCGCGACCGCCGGGAGCGGCGGGTCGCAGCGACGCGCGCCGCGCGGCCGGGTCCGGAGATGGGCCCGGCCGGCGCCTGAACCGCGGCCGCCCGGCGTCCGGGAGGGGGAGCGAGGGCGATCCTTCCGCAAAGGCGGGTTTTCGGAACGATAAGATGTGATCGTTCCGAAAAAGGGGTCGGCCATGCGCACGGCGCCGTGCGGAGCCGAGGTTCCGATCGTCTGGCGGGGCCGGCAGGCTCGGGCCTTCGTCCCGCTGCCGCTCGCGGAGCGGGAGCTCAGGCTCTCGCCGGCGACGGCGGCCCGCGCCGCCGCCGCCAGCGCCGAGGTGGAGGCCGGCGCCGCGTCGCTCGGTGCGGGCTACGAGGGCCTGGCCCGGCTGCTGCTCCGCGCCGAGGGTCTGGCCTCCTCGTCCATCGAGGGCGTCCTCGCCGGGGTGCTCGACGTCGTCGTCGCCGAAGGCGCGCCGGAGGCGGCGCGCTCCCCGGCGACCTGGGTCGCCGCCAACCTGGCCGCGGTGACGGACGCGCTGACGGCCGCACCCGAGCCGCTCAGCGTGACCCGGCTCCGCGACTGGCACCGCACGCTCATGGCCGGCAGTCCGCTGCCCGGCCGCTTCGTCGGCGTCGTGCGGGACGAGCAGGGCTGGATCGGCGGCACGAGCCCCCTCGACGCCGCGCTGGTCACGCCGCCTCCGGACCGGCTCGGCGAGCTGCTCGACGACCTCGTCGCCTACGCCAACCGCCGTGACGTCGACCCGGTGGCGCAGGCGGCGATCGCCCACGCCCAGTTCGAGATCATCCACCCGTTCACCGACGGGAACGGGCGGATCGGGCGGGTGCTCGTGTCGTGGCTGCTCAGCCGCCGGCTGGCGTTGGTCGTCCCGCCACCGGTGAGCACCGGCCTCGCCGCCGACCGTGACGGCTACCTGGCCGGCCTCAGCCTCTTCCGCCTCGGGCAGCACGACCGTTGGGTGTCATGGTTCGCCTACGTGGCCGGCGGTGCCGGCGCGGCCGAGGTCGCGCTCGTGCGCGCCGTCGACGAGCTGCAGGCGCGCTGGCGCCGTCGGCTCGCCCGGCCTCGAGACGGACGCGCGTTGCGCCGCGACGCCCTGGCCTGGCGGGTGCTCGATCTCCTCCCGCGCCACCTCGTCCTGACCGCGGGCCTCGTCGCCCAGGAGCTCGGGGGCACCGCCCGCGCCGCTGCCAACGCGCTCGCCGAGCTCGTGGACGCCGGCGTCCTCGAGGAGCACCCGGTTGACGTCCCGGCCGTCCGGGGCCGGCCGCCGCGCCGGTACGTGAGCCCGGAGCTGCTCGCGGTGGCCCGGGCCGGCCCGGCGCCGTGAGCGGTCGCGTCAGTCGACGGGCGCGCCGGCCGGGACGCCGGGCAGCTCGAGCATCCGCTCGAGCGCGACACGGGCGCCGGCCGCGGTCTCGTCGTCGACGACGATCTGGTTCACGACCTCGCCGCGGGCCAGCGCCTCGAGGCACCAGGCCAGGTGCGGCCCGTCGATTCGGAACATCGTCGAGCAGGGGCACACGAGCGGGTCGAGCGACACCACCGTCCGGTCGGGGTGATCGGCGGCCAGGCGCTGCACCATGTGGATCTCGGTGCCGACCCCGAGCACGGCGCCGGGCGGCGCCGAGTCGACCCACTCGAGGATCCGCTCGGTCGACCCGACCCGGTCGGCGAGCAGCACCACGTCGTGGCTGCACTCGGGGTGCACGATCACCTCGCCGCTCGGGTGCTCGGCGCGGAAGGCCTCGACGTGCTCGGGGCGGAATCGCTGGTGCACGGTGCAGTGGCCCTTCCACAGCAGGAAGGTGGCCTCCTTCACCGCCCGCTCGTCGAGGCCGCCGACGTCGCGGCGCGGGTCCCAGACCCGCATCTGGGCCTCGTGATAGCCGAGGTCGTGGGCGGTGTTCCGGCCGAGGTGCTGGTCGGGGAAGAACAGCACCTTGTCGCCGCGGGCCAGCGCCCACTCCAGCACGATGCGCGCGTTCGAGGAGGTGCACACGGCCCCGCCGTGCTCGCCGACGAAGGCCTTCAGCGCCGCCGACGAGTTCATGTACGTGATCGGCACCAGCCGCTCGACGTCGGTGACGGCGGCGAGCTCGTCCCAGGCCTCGAGGACCTGGTCGAGGTCGGCCATGTCGGCCATCGAGCACCCGGCGTTGAGGTCGGGCAGCACCACCCGCTGGTGGTCGCCGGTGAGGATGTCCGCCGACTCGGCCATGAAGTGCACGCCGCAGAACACGATGTCGGTGGCGGCCGTGGTGGCGGCGGCGTCCTGGGCCAGCTTGAACGAGTCGCCCCGCACGTCGGCCCAGCGGATCACCTCGGGGCGCTGGTAGTGGTGGCCGAGGATCAGGAGCCGGGACCCGAGCTCGGCCTTCGCCGCGCCGATCCAGGCGTCGAGGTCCTCGGGGGTGGCGAGGGTGTAGCGGTCCGGCAGCGGGGCCTGAAGTCGGAGCATGTTGTCGTTCCTTCCTCGCCCGCAGGCGAGGCTCACGATCTACGGCTCCGGTCGGGCCGGCGGGGACAGCCTGGTCGCCCACCGCGGGGGTGTCGGCCCCGGAGCCGAACCTTGGCGCGGAGTACCAGGCCGGCCTACGCGCGAGCATAGTGCGCCTCGGGGGGCGTCCCCCTCGAGCCCGGCGAGCAGAAGTGCGGGCATGCGCCAGGCTGACCACATCCACGCGCCCAGCGGCGCCCGTCCCGGAACGGGGCGCTGGTGGTGGCTGCTCGTGTTCGTCCTCGTCGCCGGGCGCATCGCGGCGGTGCCGATCACCCTGGATCAGCGCGCCGCCCAGGGCAACCACAAGGTCCTGACCGGCGACATCCGCCGCTTCTACACCATCGCCACCCACCGGGGGACCCCCTACCGGGACTTCGAGGTGGAGTACCCGCCGCTCATGCTCGGCGCGATCAAGGCCCTCGACAGCTCGACGATCGGCGGCGCCACGGCGGCGACGATGTGGTCGCAGCTCGCGCTCGACTTCGCCGTGGCCGCGCTGCTGCTCTGGGGCTGGGGGCGGCGGGCCGCGGTCGCCTACCTGATCATCGGCGCGCCGTTCATCCTCTACCCGTTCCTGTACCTGCGGCTCGACCTGCTCTCGGTGGCCCTCGCGGTCGGGGGCCTGGCGCTGGTCCGGCACCGCAAGCCGGCGTTGGGCGGCGTGGCGCTGGCGCTGGCCTGCTTCGCGAAGGTGTGGCCGGTGCTGCTGGTCCCGAGCCTCCTGATCCGGCGCTCCTGGCGGGCGCTCGCCGCCTTCTGCGCCGTCGGCGCCGTCGGCGTGGCGGCCTGGGTGGGGTGGGTCGGCACGAAGGGCCTGCACCAGGTCCTGTCGATGCGCGGCGCGAGGGGCTGGGAGATCGAGAGCACGGTCGGCGCGGTGCTCCGCACCTGGTCGCCCGACAAGATCCGCCTCAACCGCGGCGCCTGGCGGTTCGGGGTCGTCCCGCACTGGGCCAACCTGACCCTCACCAGCCTGGTCATCGTCACCGTGGCGGCGGCGTGGCTGCTCGCCAACCGGCGGCGTCCCCACGGCGCCGCCGTCCTCGACGGGACCGCGGCCATCGCCGCCATCGCCGCCTTCCTCGTCTTCTCGCCCCTGCTCTCGCCCCAGTTCATGATCTGGATGGTCCCGTTCGCGGCGATCGCCGCCGCCCGCGGCGACCGGCTCGTCGCCGGCCTCGTGTTCGCGGTGGTGGCGCTGAGCGTCCTCGACTTCAACCTCATCTGGGAGCTCGTCCACACCAACCAGAACCTGCCCCAGGAGATCGTGCTCCTCCGCAACGCGCTGCTCCTGGTCCTGGTCGGGGTGTGCCTGGCTCGCCTGTTCCGGCGCGCCCGGGGCGCCGCCCTGGACGTCCCGTCGCCCCGGTCGGTGGAAGCGGCGGCCTAGCCCCGCCGGGCCGCCACAATGGGACGGTGGTGAAGCGTCCCGAACCCGGCTCGATCCCCGACACCCCCGGCTCCTACCAGTTCCGGGACGCCGAGGGCCGGGTCCTCTACGTCGGGAAGGCCAAGAGCCTCCGGAGCCGCCTGGCCAGCTACTTCGCCGACCCGGACACCCTCGCCCCCCGCACCCGCCAGCTCGTCGCCACCGCGGCGACGGTCGAGTGGATCGAGGTGCGGAACGAGGTCGAGGCCGTCTTCCTCGAGTACAACCTCATCAAGCGGCACCGGCCCCGCTTCAACATCCGGTACAAGGACGACAAGTCCTACCCGTACCTCGCCGTCACCCTCGACGAGGAGTGGCCGCGGGCGATGGTCCTGCGGGGCGCCAAGCGCGACGGGGTCCGCTACTTCGGGCCGTACGCGCACGCGTACGCCATCCGCGAGACCCTCGACCTGCTGCTCCGGACCTTCCCGATCCGGACCTGCACCCGGGCCAAGTTCGACCGTCACCACCGGCTCGGCCGCCCCTGCCTCTACGCGCACATCGAGAAGTGCGCGGCGCCGTGCGTCGGGGCCATCGAGGAGCCCGAGTACGCGCAGCTCACCGCCGACCTCGTCGCGTTCCTCGACGGCGAGACCGCGCCGATCCTCGACCGGCTCGACAAGCAGATGCACGAGGCCGCCGACGAGCTCGAGTTCGAGCGCGCGGCGCGTCTCCGGGACCAGATCACCTCGGTCCGCAAGGCCATCGAGCGCCAGCAGATGGTGGCGGCACGCGAGGAGGACCTCGACGTGCTCGGCGTCGCCGAGGACGCGCTCGAGGCGTCGGTGCAGGTGTTCTTCGTTCGCCGGGGCCGGGTCGTGGGCCGCAAGGGGATCGTTGTCGACAAGGTCGAGGACGTCGACCGGCCCGCGCTGATCAGCGGCCTGCTCGAGCAGCTCTACGCGGGCGCGCCGCCGACCGACGTCCCCCGCGAGGTGCTCGTCCCCGCCGCGCCCGAGGACGTCGCGCTCAGCACCGAGGTGCTGAGCCGGGTCCGCGGCGGCCGGGTGCGGATCCGTGTCCCGCAGCGGGGGGCGAAGCGGGAGCTGCTGGCGACCGTCACCCGCAACGCCGAGGAGGCGTTCGCGCAGCACAAGCTGCGGCGGGCGTCGGACCACAACGCCCGGGCCCGGGCGCTGACCGCGCTGCAGGACGCGCTCGGCCTGCCCGAGGCGCCCCTGCGGATCGAGGCCTTCGACATCTCGAACCTCCAGGGCCGGGAGATCGTGGCCTCGATGGTCGTGCTCGAGGACGGCCTGGCCAAGCGCTCCGACTACCGACGGTTCAAGCTCCGGCACCAGGAGGGCCAGGACGACGTCGGGGCCATGGAGGAGGTCCTCACCCGCCGGTTCCGCCGCTACCTGGTCGAGCGGGAGGAGGGGGCGAGGGCCGGGAAGCGCTTCGCGTACCCGCCGAACCTGCTGCTCGTCGACGGCGGGCGGGGCCAGCTGAACGCGGCGGTGCGGGTCCTCGAGGAGCTGGGCCTCGAGGAGATCTCGGTCGCCGCCCTCGCCAAGCGGTTCGAGGAGGTGTACCGGCCCGGCCGCGAGGAGCCGGTGCGCATCCCGCGCGACTCCGAGGCCCTGTACCTGCTCCAGACCGCCCGCGACGAGGCCCACCGCTTCGCCATCGGGTACCACCGCCGCCTGCGCGAGCGGCACGCCACCCGCTCGGTCCTCGACGACGTCCCCGGCCTCGGCCCCACCCGCCGGGCCCGGCTCCTGCGCGAGTTCGGGTCGGTGAAGCGCCTCCGCGAGCTCGAGGCCGACGAGCTCGTGGCGCTGCCGTGGCTGCCCGAGCGCGTCGCCCAGGCCGTCTACGCCCGTCTCCACGAGCCGAGCCCATGACCGCCGGCCCGCTCGAGCTCACGATCATCACCGGGCTGTCGGGCGCCGGCCGCTCCTCGGCCGCCGACGTGCTCGAGGACCTCGGCTTCTTCGTGATCGACAACCTGCCGCCGGCGCTGATCCCGAAGGTCGCCGAGCTGGCCCGCGACCGGGAGCGGGATTCGCGCTTCGCGCTCGTCGTCGACGTCCGCTCCGGGTCGTTCATGGACGAGCTCGACGCCGCCCTGCGCGAGGTGCGCGCCGCCGGGGTCCGCACCAGCACCCTGTTCCTCGACGCCAGCGACGAGGCGCTGGTCCGCCGCTTCGAGGCCTCCCGCCGGCCGCACCCCCGCGCCGCCGGCAGCCGAGTCTCCGACGGGATCGCCGAGGAGCGCAGCCTGCTCGAGGAGCTGAAGGGCGAGGCCGACGTCGTGGTCGACACGTCGAACCTGAACGTGCACGAGCTGCGCGAGCGCCTCCACGAGCTGTTCCGCGACGAGTCCGCCGCCGGGTCGCTGCAGACCACCATCGTCTCGTTCGGCTACAAGCACGGCGTGCCGCTCGACGTCGACCTCGTGTTCGACTGCCGCTTCCTCCCGAACCCCCACTGGGTCGACGCGCTCCGCCCCCTGCCGGGCACCGACGAGCGGGTGCGCCGCTACGTGCTCGACCAGCCCGAGGCGGCGCCGTTCCTCGAGCAGCTCCGCTCCCTCTTCGCGCTGCTGCTCCCGGCGTTCGCCCGCGAGGGCAAGTCGTACCTGTCGATCGGGATCGGCTGCACCGGCGGCCGGCACCGCAGCGTCGTGATCGCCGCCGAGCTGGCGACCCTGCTGGCCGGGCTCGGCTACCCGGCGCGCGTCCACCACCGGGACCTCGAGCGTGAGTGACGCCGCGAGCGGGCCCCGCGTCGTCGCCCTCGGCGGCGGGCACGGGCTGGCGGCCGCGCTCCGCGCCGCCCGGCGGTACGCCGGGGACATCACCGCCGTCGTCAGCGTCGCCGACGACGGCGGCTCCTCGGGCCGGCTGCGGCGCGACCTCGACGTGCTGCCCCCGGGCGACCTGCGGAAGTGCCTGGTGGCGCTGGCGGCGGGGGACGGGGTGTGGCCGGCCGCGTTCGAGCACCGCTTCGCCGCCGGCGACCTCGTCGGCCATCCCCTCGGCAACCTCGTGCTCGCCGGGCTCGGCGAGGCCCTCGGCGACCCGGTGGCGGCCATCGACGAGGCGGCCCGACTCCTCGGCGTCGTCGGCCGCGTCCGCCCCGCCACCGCCGGGCCGGTGGTGCTGAAGGCCGACGTCGAGGGCGAGACCGTGCAGGGCCAGGTGGCGGTGATGAACGTCGTCGGGCGCATCCGCCGGGTCGAGCTGGTGCCCGGCGACGCGCCCGCGCACCCCGACGCCGTCGCCGCCATCGCCGCCGCCGACCAGGTCGTGCTGGCCCCCGGCTCCCTCTACACCAGCGTCCTGCCGGTGCTCTGCGTGGCCGGCGTGCGGGCCGCGGTCGCCGCCACCCCCGCCCAGGTGGTGCAGGTCTGCAACCTCCGGCCCCAGCCGCCCGAGACCACTGGGCTCGACGCCGCCGACCACCTCCGGGCCGCGCTCGACCACGGCGCCCGGGTCGACGCCTTCCTCTACGAGGAGGGCGGCGGGCTCCCCGTCGACGCCGCCCGGATCCGGGCCTGGGGGGTCCGCCCGGTGGCCGGGCACATCGCCAGGCGCTCCGGCCTCGCCCACGACCCGGCCAGACTGGCGCCTGCGCTGACCGATCTGCTGGAGTCGCCATCCGAGGAGAGGGGTCCGACATGACCGTCCGCGTGGGGATCAACGGCTTCGGGCGGATCGGCCGCTCGTTCTACCGGGCCCTCCTGGCCCGGGGCACCGACTCCGGCGTCGACCTGGTGGCGGTCAACGACCCCATGGGCGACAGCGCCACGATGGCGTTCCTCCTGAAGCACGACTCGGTGGGCGGGACGCTCCGCCACGAGGTGAAGGCCAACGACGCCGGGTTCTCGGTCGACGGCCGCGAGGTCCGCAAGCTCGAGGTGATGGACCCGGCCGAGATCCCGTGGGGCGACCACGGCGTCGACGTCGTCATCGAGTCGACCGGCCTCTTCACCGCCCGGGACCAGGCCGCCGGCCACCTGCACGGCGGCGTCCAGCGGGTCATCATCTCGGCCCCGAGCGGCGACGCCGACGCCACCATCTGCCTCGGCGTCAACGACCGGGTCTACGACCCCGCCGTCCACACCGTCATCTCGAACGCCTCGTGCACGACGAACTGCCTGGCGCCGCTGGCGAAGGTCCTCGACGACCGGTTCGGGATCGAGCGGGGCCTCATGACGACGGTCCACGCCTACACGAGCGACCAGTCGCTCCAGGACCTCGCCCACCCGAGCCGCAAAGGCACCCCGGACCTGCGCCGCATGCGGGCCGCGGCGCTGTCGATCGTCCCGGCCAGCACCGGGGCGGCCCGGGCCATCGGGCTCGTCCTGCCCCAGCTGAAGGGCCGGCTCAACGGCACCGCGCTCCGGGTCCCGACCCCGACCGGGTCGATCACCGACCTCAGCGCCGAGGTGCGCCGCGAGGCGTCGCCCGAGGACGTGAACGTCGCCTTCGCCGAGGCCGCCAACGACCCCTCCTACCGGGGCGTGCTCGAGTACAGCGACGAGCCGCTGGTCTCGGCCGACATCGTCGGCAACCCGGCGTCGTGCGTCTTCTCGGCGCTCGACACCATGACCACCGGGAACCTCGTGAAGGTGCTCGGCTGGTACGACAACGAGTGGGGCTACTCGAACCGCCTCGTCGACCTGGTCGCGTTCGTCGGCGACCAGTGAGCGGGTGAGGCTCCCGCAGCTGGAGGACCTGCCCCTCGACGAGGGGGCCGTCGCGCTCGTCCGCGTCGACTTCAACGTGCCGCTGCGCGACGGGGAGATCGAGGACGACCTCCGGATCACCACCGCGCTGCCGACCCTGGGCTGGCTGGCCGACCGCGGGGCCCGGATCGTCGCCTGCGGTCACCTCGGACGCCCCCGGGGCGCGCCCGACCCCGCCGCCACGATGGCGCCGGTGGCCCGCCGCCTCGGCCAGCTGCTCGACGCCGACGTGCCCCTGGTCCCGATCGCCGGCCCCGGGCGCGACGACGCCGCCGCCGCCCTCGAGCCGGGTGGCGTTGTTGTCCTCGAGAACCTGCGGTTCGATCCCGGCGAGACCGCGAACGACCCCGCCTTCGCGGCCCGGCTCACCGACGGCGCCGAGGTCTACGTGAACGAGGCCTTCGGCGCCTCGCACCGGGCGCACGCGTCGATCGTCGGGCCGCCCCGGCTCGTCCCGAGCGCGGCCGGCCGCCTCCTCGAGCGCGAGGTGCGGGTGCTGTCGAGCCTCCTCGAGGCGCCGGCGCGTCCGTTCGTGGCCATCCTCGGCGGGGCCAAGGTCAGCGACAAGCTCGGCGTCCTCGACGCGCTCCTCGCCCGCTGCGACGCCGTGCTCGTCGGCGGGGCCATGGCCTTCACCTTCCTCGCCGCCGCCGGCCTCCCGGTGGGGGACAGCCTCGTCGAGCCCGACCGGGTCGACGACTGCCGCCACCTGCTCGACACCGGACGCCTGCACGTCCCGACCGACTTCGTGGTCGCCACGACCCCCGCCGCCGACGCCGACACCAAGGTCGTCGACCGCGACGCCATCCCCGCCGGCTGGCAGGGCCTCGACATCGGCCCCGCCACCGCGGCCGCGTTCGCCGCGGTCATCGCCACCGCCGCCACCGTGGTCTGGAACGGCCCCATGGGCGTGTTCGAGCTGGCGCCGTTCGCGGCCGGGACGCGCGCGGTCGCGGAGGCGGTCGCCGCCTGCCCCGGGTTCACCGTGGTCGGCGGCGGCGACAGCGCCGCCGCCCTCCGCGGCTTCGGGCTGGCCGGCGCGGTCGACCACGTGAGCACCGGCGGCGGCGCCGCCCTGGAGCTGCTCGAGCGCGGCGACCTGCCCGGCCTGGCCGCGCTCCGGGAGGGACGACCGTGACCCGCCGGCCCGTCATCGCCGGCAACTGGAAGATGCACCACGACCACCTCGTCGCGATCCAGGTCGTGCAGAAGCTCTCGTACCGGCTGGACCCGGCCGACTACGAGGGCTGCGACGTGGTCGTGTGCCCGCCGTTCACCGACCTGCGCACCCTCCAGACCCTCACCGAGGCCGACCGGATCCCCATCCAGCTCGGCGCCCAGAACTGCCACTGGCAGCCCCAGGGCGCGTTCACCGGGGAGGTGAGCCCGCCGATGCTGGCCCGCCTCGGCGTGCGCTACGTCATCGTCGGCCACTCGGAGCGCCGCCAGCTGTTCGGCGAGACCGACGAGGACGTGAACCGCAAGTGCAAGGCCGTCCTCAAGCACGAGATGGCCCCCATCGTCTGCGTCGGCGAGACCCTCGAGGAGCGCGAGCGCGGCGACACCGAGCCGCGGGTCGTCGGCCAGATCGCGGGCGCCTTCGCCGGCGTCCGGGCCGCCGACGCCGAGCGCGCCGTCGTCGCCTACGAGCCCATCTGGGCCATCGGCACCGGGCGCACCGCCACCCCCGACGACGCCAACGCCACCATCGGCGTCATCCGGCGGGCGCTCCGCGACCTCTACGCCGACACCGCCGACGCCATGCGCATCCAGTACGGCGGCAGCGTGAAGCCCGGCAACATCGCCGACCTCATGAGCCGACCCGAGATCGACGGGGCGCTGGTCGGGGGCGCCTCGCTCGACCCCGACGACTTCGCCCGCATCGTCCAGTACCGACGCTGAGCCGGGCCGCGGAG
Organism: Acidimicrobiia bacterium; assembly: GCA_035948415.1. Lineage (NCBI taxonomy): Bacteria > Bacillati > Actinomycetota > Acidimicrobiia > Acidimicrobiia bacterium. The sequence continues at coordinate 37,346 of DASZJD010000015.1, forward strand.
CCGGCGTCGGGCCGCCCCGACGGTAGGCTCACGCGGTGCTCAACGCGGTCCTCCTCTTCTTCGACGTCGCCACCGGCCTCGGCCTCGTCTTCCTGATCCTCCTGCACTCGGGTCGCGGCGGCGGCCTCTCCGACATGTTCGGCGGCGGGCAGCTCGGCGGGTCCATGGCCGGCTCGACCGTCGTCGAACGGAACCTCGACCGCCTGACGATCATCACCGCGGTGATCTTCACCTTCGCCACCGTCATCCTCGCCCTGCGCCTCCAGCCCTAGACGGTCGCCGCGGCGCGCGTCACGCCGGGCCGGCGCCGGGGTCCCTCGATTCCGAGAAGCGCTGTGGTAGCACGGTCGCGCGACCCGACCGACAAGGGGGACCACCGAGGTGCACTCGCGCCGCTGGTATCGGCGCGCGAGCGTGGCGTTGGGCGGGCTCGCGATCTCGCTCGTCGCGGTGTCACCCGTCGCCGCCGTCCCCGCCGCTCGCGCGCGCGCCGGCCCCCGCGGCGAGATCGTGATCGGCGCCGAGCAGGAGCCCGACTGCGCCGACTGGGTGTCCTCCTGCGCCGGGGCCAGCTGGGGCGTCTTCACGATGCAGGAGGAGACGATGCCCCGCGTCTTCGACATCCTCCAGCGCGGCGGGCAGTGGGCCTACGTGCCGAGCCCGCTGATGGCGGCGCCCCCGACGCTCAGCACCGCCGCCGGGGCCCAGGTCGTCACGTACCGGATCAACCCGAGCGCGGTCTGGTCGGACGGGGCGCCGATCACCGCCAGCGACTTCCGGTACACGTGGGACCAGGTCGCCCACGGCGCCGCCATCTTCGACCGCACCGGCTACGACCGGATCGCGTCGGTCGACGACCGCGACCCCCACACCGCGATCGTCACCTTCCAGCAGCCGTACGCGGGCTGGCGGCAGCTCTTCGGCGGCGGGTACGGGATCTACCCGAGCCACCTGCTCGCCGGCCGGAACCGCGACAACGCCATGAAGGACGGCTACTCGTGGTCCGGGGGGCCGTTCAAGATCCAGGCGTGGGACAAGGGCATCGACGTCGTGCTGGTCCCGAACCCGGCCTACTGGGGCCCGAAGCCGAGGGTGGGCAAGGTCACGTTCAAGTTCCTCACCGACACCGCGGCCGAGTTCCAGGCCTTCCAGGGCGGCGAGATCAACGCCATGTACCCCGACCCGCAGCCCGACGCCATCCGGTCCCTCCGGGCCGGCCTCACCGACGCCGCGTCGGTCGTCACGCCGACCACCGGGAACCTCGAGGCGCTCTGGATGAACAACGCCGTCTTCCCGCTCGACTCGGTCGCGGTCCGCCAATCCATCGCCTACTCGATCGACCGCGCCGCCATCGTTCGCCTCCTCTTCGGTCCCGTCGGCGTGACCAGCCCCGCGAACTCGCTGAACCCGCCGATCCTCGCCGCCTACAGCGACCAGCGGGCCTTCGCCGGCTACCACCTCGACCTCGCCGCGGTGAACCGGCTCATGACCGGGGACGGCTGGCAGCGGTCCGGCGGCGTCTGGCAGAAGAACGGACGGTCGGCGCAGCTCACGATCGTGACGACCGCGGCCAACAAGCGCCGCGAGCTCACCGAGCAGGTGCTCCAAGCCCAGCTCCGGCGGGCCGGCTTCGCGCTCACCATCCAGAACCGCGACGCGAACACCCTCTTCGGGCAGGTGCTCCCGGCCGGCACCTTCCAGCTCGGCCTCTACGCCGACGTCGTGACCGACCCCGACCCCGGGCTCTGCACCGTGTTCTGCGCCCGCAACATCCCGACGCCGGCCAACGGCCAGTCCGGCTCGAACTTCACGCGCACCAGCATCCCGACCCTCGACCCGCTCCTCGAGCAGGTCGACGCCGCCACCGACGACGCCGCCCGGGTCCAGGCCTCGAAGGCCGCCGACCGGATCCTCGCCGCCCAGCAGGTCACGCTGCCCCTCGACCCGCTTCCGAACATCGCCATCTGGAGCCGGCGGGTGCGCGGAGTCCAGGGCGACAACCCGGTCTACGGCATGTTCTGGAACCTGAGCCGATGGCAGCTCCAGTAGCGGGGGAGGGCGCCCCGCCGCGACGCCCCTCGGCGGCCTCGCGGGCGACGCGATGCTGACCTACCTCGGCCGGCGCGCCCTCTACGCCATCCCGATCATCCTCGTCGCCTCGTTCCTGACCTTCGCGTTCGTTCGGGCCACGTTCGACCCGACCGCCAAGTTGCGCCAGTCCCGGGAGGCGGCGTCGGCGATCCGCGCCGAGCGGGCGCGGCTCGGCCTGAACCAGCCCCTCGTCGAGCAGTACGGCACCTGGCTCGGCCGCTTCCTGCGCGGCGACTGGGGGACGAGCGAGCGCACCCGCGAACCGGTGTCGAGCCAGATCGGGCGCGCCCTCGGCAACACCGCCCAGCTCGTGGTGTGGGGCGTGCTCGTCGCCGCGGTCGCCGCCGTCGCCATCGGCGTCTACTCGGCGCTGCGGCAGTACTCGGTGTTCGACTACACGTTCACCGGCCTCTCCTTCATCGGCCTCGCGCTCCCGCCGTTCTGGTTCGGGCTCCTCGCCATCGAGTTCCTCGCCGTCGGCCCGAAGCAGTGGTTCCATCTCTCCGAGCCGCCGCTGTTCTTCATCAACCTGCACTCGAGCAGCGGCGGCGCCCTCGACTACGCCCGGCACCTGGTCCTGCCCGTGCTCACCCTGACCGTGCAGATCATCGCCGGCTGGAGCCGGTTCCAGCGCGCCTCAATGCTCGACGTCATGTCGTCCAGCTACATCCGCACCGCCCGCGCCAAGGGCGTGCCTCGACGTCGGGTGGTGCTGCGGCACGGGCTCCGCAACGCGCTCATCCCCCTCGTCACCGTCATGGCCCTCGACATCGGCGCCCTCTTCGGCGGGCTCATCGTCACCGAGAAGATCTTCTCCATCCCCGGCATGGGCAAGCTGTTCCTCGACTCGCTCCTCGCCGGTGACGCCACCACGCTCACGGCCTGGCTCGTCGTCACCGCCGCGTTCATCGTCGCCTTCAACCTCCTCGCCGACGTCGCCTACGGCTGGCTCGACCCCCGGATCCGGCTGGCGTGAGGCCGCCCCCGCCCGCGACGCCCGCGGTCCCCGAGCCCGAGCCGATCGGGCCGTCGGAGCTGCTCCCCGCCGCGCTGTCCCCGGTGGCGGTCGACGGCCGGCCCCGCCCGCCGGCCGGGCGCTTCTGGCCGCGCCTGGCCCGCCACCGGCTGGCGGCGGCGTCGGTCGTCGTCCTCGCGGCCCTGGTCGTGGTGTGCTTCGGCGCCTCGCTCTTCGCCCCGTACGGCCCGAACGACCAGCACCTCGCCCTCGGCGCGGTCGGGCCGTCCTGGCACCACTGGTTCGGCACCGACGAGCTCGGCCGCGACCAGCTGTCGCGGCTCCTTGCCGCCGGTCAGATCTCCCTCGAGATCGGCCTGGCGGTGGCGGTCCTCTCGACCGTGGTCGGCACCGCCGTCGGGGCCGCGGCCGGGTTCGTCGGCCGGGCCACCGACCAGGCCCTGATGCGACTCACCGACCTGTTCCTCATCGTCCCCGCCGTCGCGGTCCTCGCCATCGCCCTCGAGCGGTTCGGCCACGACCGCCTCACGATCATCTGGGTGCTGGCGGCGCTGTTCTGGATGTACGTGGCCCGCGTCGTCCGTGCCGAGGTCCTCTCGATCAAGGAGCGGGAGTTCGTCGAGGCGGCCCGGGCCTCCGGCGCCACCGGGCCCTGGATCGTGCTGCGCCACGTCCTCCCGAACTGCGTGGGACCCGTCGTCGTGAACGCCACCCTCTCGGTGGCGGCGGCCATCGTCGCCGAGTCGACGCTCTCGTTCCTCGGCTTCGGGATCCAGCTGCCCGGCACGTCGTGGGGGCGCATGCTCGCCGACGCCGAGGGGACCGTCGGGACGTCCCGGTCGTACCTCCTCTACTTCCCGGGTCTGGCCATCCTCCTCACCGTGCTGGCGGTCAACTTCCTCGGCGACGGGCTGCGGGACGCGTTCGACCCGGAGGGCGGCGCGGCGTGACGCGCGGGGCGCCGCTCCTCTCGGTCGAAGGCCTCACCGTCGACTTCCCGACCGACGACGGGCCGCTCCACGCCGTCGACGACCTGAGCTTCGGGCTCGACGAGCACGAGGTCGTCGGCGTGGTCGGCGAATCCGGCTCCGGCAAGACCGTGACCGCCCTGGCGATGCTCGGCCTGCTCCCGCGCCGAGCCCGGGTCCGGGGATCGGTCCGCTTCCGCGGGGAGGAGCTCCTCGGTCGGCGGGAGCGCGACCTCGAGCGGCTGCGCGGGAACGCGGTGGCGATGGTGTTCCAAGACGCGCTCGCCGCCTTCAACCCGGTCATGACCGTCGGCGACCAGGTCGCCGAAGCCGTGGCCGTGCACCAGCCCGACCTCGGCGGGCCGTCGCGCCGCGAGCGCGTCGTCGCCCTCCTCGAGCTCGTCGGCGTCCCCGACCCGGCCTGCCGAGCCGGGCAGTACCCGCACCAGTTCTCGGGGGGGATGCGGCAGCGGGCCATGCTGGCGATGGCGCTCGCCAACGACCCCGCGCTCCTCATCGCCGACGAGCCGACGACGGCCCTCGACGTCACGCTCCAGGCCCAGGTGCTCGACGTGCTCGAGCGCATCCGCGACCGCACCGGCACCGCGATCCTCCTCATCACCCACGACCTCGGCGTGGTCGCCGGATTAGCCGAGCGCGTCCTCGTCCTGTACGCGGGACGGGCGGTCGAGGAGGCGCCCGTCGACGCGCTCTTCGCGGCTCCCCGGCACCCGTACACGCTCGGGCTGCTGGCGTCGCTCCCGCGCCTCGACCGCGGGTCGCGCGGCACCACCCTCTTCCGGATCCCGGGTCAGCCCCCGTCGCTCGTCCACCGGCCCGCGGGCTGCGCCTTCCACCCCCGGTGCGCGTTCCGGGTCCTGCCGGCGCCGTGCGCCACCGAAGTCCCCGACGCCGTCGAGGTCGGCGCCGGGCACCGGTCGGCGTGCCACCGGGTGGCCGAACTCGACGGCGTCACCCCCGATCAGCCGCGGGCGGGGGCGGGGGTGAGCACGCCGGCACCGCTGGAGCCGGCGCTCGACGACCGCGCGCGAGGGCGCGTGCTCGAGGTCCGCGACCTCACGAAGGACTTCCCCGTCCGGGGCGGGTTCTGGCGGCGGCCGGTCGGCCACGTCAGCGCGGTGGCGGGGGTGAGCTTCGACGTGCTCCGCGGCCAGACCTTCGCCCTCGTCGGCGAGTCCGGCTGCGGGAAGACCACGACCGCCCGCCTGATCCTGCGGCTCCTGCCCGCGACGGCCGGCACGGTCCGCTTCGACGGCACCGACCTCCTCGGCGTCGCCAGCGGCACCATGCGCCGGGCGCGCCGTCGGCTCCAGATCGTGTATCAGGACCCGTACGCGTCCCTGAACCCGCGGCTCACCGTCGGCGGCATCGTCGCCGACCCCCTCCGCGTGCACGGGCTGTGGTCCGACCACGGCCGCGACCGCGTCCGCACCCTGCTCGAGCAGGTCGGCCTCGACGCCGGCGACGCCCGGCGGTACCCGCTCGAGCTCTCGGGCGGGCAGCGGCAGCGGGTGGGGATCGCGCGGGCGCTGGCCTTGGAGCCGGAGCTGCTGGTCCTCGACGAGCCCGTCAGCGCCCTCGACGTGTCCATCCAGGCCGGCATCGTGAACCTGCTCGACGAGCTGCAGCGGCGACTCGGCCTCACCTATGTCTTCATCGCCCACGACCTGGCCGTCGTGCGCCACGTCGCCGACGTCGTCGGCGTCATGTACCTCGGGAAGCTGGTCGAGCGCGGGCCCGCGAGCCTCGTCTACGACGAGCCCCAGCACCCGTACACCCAGGCCTTGCTCTCCGCGGTGCCGGTGCCGGACCCGGCGACCGAGCGGCGACGACGCCGGATCCTGCTCCAGGGCGACGTCCCGAGCGCGGCCGACCCGCCGAGCGGGTGCCGCTTCCGCACCCGTTGCTGGCGCGCCCAGGCGGTCTGCGCGGAGCAGGAGCCCCGGCTCGAGTCCAACGGTCGCGACCATGCGGTCGCGTGCTTCTTCCCGGGGCCGGAGACCGGCTCGTGAACGGCCGTCGGTACACTGCACACCTCGTCGGAGTGGCGGAATCGGCAGACGCGCTAGCTTGAGGGGCTAGTGCCCGCAAGGGCGTGGGGGTTCAAGTCCCCCCTCCGACACCCCGGCTGACCAGCGTGACCGAGTGAGGACCAACGCGCTAAAAGTGACCACTAAGGCGAGCGGGGAGTCAGCCGTGCGCAGAGTGCTCATCATCGCGAACACGCGATGAGGCGTGGCGGCAACCTAGGTCGGGCTCACGATCGGCGGGAAGGTGCATGGCGGCGTCGGATGAGCGCGCGGCGAGCGCTCGTTTGTGGTGGCGTGAGTCTTGTGTTGCTGGCCCCGACCGGGTCGGCGTATGGCAGCACCGTGACGATTGGACAGACCAGCGCAGCGCACGTGCTGTGTCAGACCAATTTTGACGTGGTGCAGCTCCGTACCGGACCGGGTGTCCCCAGTTACGTCGTTCCGCTGAGCGGTGGACGGATCGTGTCGTGGAGTACCCAAGGCGGACCGGACAAAGGGCTGATGGCGGTGGAGATCTGGCGACGGACGGCTTCACCGGACCGGTTCATCCTGGTGGGTATCAGCCCCGAGGAACAGATCGCACCCAACGTGCTCAACACTTTCAGTCTGGCGTCGCCGATCGTGGTGCAGGCGGGCGATCTGCTGGGCGACCATTTCGAGTTCGCTGACTGTCTCGCGATTGGTGGTACGCAAGCCGACGATGTTGGACAATCCCCGCTGGGTGGAGGCCCGCTTCCCACTCCAGGGCAGACGGAGACGCTGAGGAGTATCGGCGGCGGTGTCGAACTGAACATCGCCGCCCAGGTGGCTCCGCCCGCCCCTACCTCGAAGGACCAGTGCAAACAAGGCGGATGGCAAACCCTGACCGACCGACAGGGCCGAGCCTTCGTCAATCAGGGACAGTGCATCGCATTCGTCGAACGCCAACAACACACAACCTCCGCCCAGGCAGGGGAACGAAGCGGTGGGCATCACTCCCCTCGATAACAGCACGGCACACGCCACCTTTTGACTCACGCTCGCCTGCTCGGAACGGTCTTTGAGCGCCCCGGGCGCTGGCTCGACGGGACGCCCACAAACCGATCGGTCGTCTAAGAGTCCATCTAAGAGACTGCGCGGTACGGCGCGCGATTAGGCGGAAGAGCGGGCTGGCGTCGCCGGAGCGCACTGCGCTTGGCCTGGAGCTTCGCGACTGGCGGATACGGGCTGAGACTGATCGGCGGATTTGAGGGGCTAGTGCCCGCAAGGGCGTGGGGGTTCAAGTCGCCCCTCCGACACCGGCTGACGTGCGCAACTTCGTCGCCGCTGCGCTGCCCTGAACGCATTTCATGGGCGCGTCCACCGAACGTCTACCGGGGACTCAGCAGCGCAACGGCCCGCGGAATCAGTGTTGCTGCGAGTGCGAACTAGAGCGCTGAGCGGGCCCAGCCTTATCCCATCCGGCTGGTGAACTGGTCCATGTCGAAATAGTCGCGCCAGGCGTTGATCTTGCCGTCACTGACCTCG
>DASZJD010000016.1 GCA_035948415.1 Acidimicrobiia bacterium
CGCCGTGGCCTCGGCCGACCCGCGGTCACGATCGGCGCAGACGACGACGGCGCCCTCCCGACCGGCGGCGACGGCGATCGCCCGGCCGTTCCCGACCGGCGGGTCCGGCTCGTCGGACGGCTGGGTCCCGGCTCCCACGACGAGGACTCGCCGCCCGGCGAGCCTGGCCGCGCTCAACCCTCGAACCCGGGCACGCCTGCTTCACGCTCGACGCCGAGCGAGTTCAACGCGAACGCCACCAGGTGATACTGGCCGACGAGCATCAGCAGCTCGATCAGCTGACGGTCGTCGTAGCGGTCGGCCAGGGTGCTCCACGTGGCCTCGCTGATGCAGCTGTCGTCGTGCAGCTCATCGGCCGCGCGCACGAGCGCAGCGTCGAATCGGCTCCAGCCCGGCTCCCCCGGACCCGCTTGCACGCGGCGGATCTCGTCGTCGGTCACCCCGACCGCACCACCAATCAGGACGTGCTGACCCCACTCGTACTCCGAGCCGCACAACCACCCAGTCCGGAGGATCAGCAGCTCCCGGTCGCGCGGTGGGAGCCTGCCCGCCAGCAGCTTCCCGGCGAACGGCAGCCACCTCCGGAACAGACCGGGATGGCGAACGAGCGTCGCGAAGATGTTCGTGGCTGGGCTTCCCGGCGAACCGGCGGCGCGCAGCAGCTCGCTCGAGGCTTCGTCGAGGTCCGATGATGGGACAGGAGCGATGCGGGGAGAGCCCGCGCACTTCGTCATCGGCCCACGGTAGTGACGGGACCCCGGCCGGCGGGGGGACCATGGCGGGTGCACGGGCTAGCGGCTCGTGACGAGCTCCTCGATCCGCTCCAGGGTGCGCTCCATCGCTTGCCGCGTTCGCTTTCGGGCGGGGCGCACGAGAGCCTTGAACTTCTCGCCGGAGATGTCCCAGCTCTCGCGGACCACGGTGCCTTGGCCGAGCGGCTCGAGCTCGTACCGCCAGATCCGACCACCGGCGAGGCGGGATCCGAGTGGACTGGGCGGCCGGGACTGCCAGGCGATGCGGCGACCGTCCTCGAACTCGACGACCTCGCTGACCATCGAGTACGGCAGCCCGATCTTCATCGCCATTCCGAACCGCGCGCCGAGCGAGAGGCGTTCCGGTCCGTCCTTGGCGCCTCGGACGCTCCCCGACCCATCGATCTCGGGATGCCGCCGCGGATCGGCGAGAAGCTCGAAGATCCGCTCCGGCGGTGCCGGAATGGTTCGCTCGACCGTCTCCACATCATCGGCGCTCGTCACGGGCGCAGAGCGTACGCCTGGGCGCCATGCGGTTCCCGCGAGTCGGCTCGGGCGACCTCGGGGCGAACGAGGGGCGGCCCCGCCGCTCCCGCGAGCCGATCAGTGGGATCGACGGTTCGCGCGTCGGCATCACGCCCGCGGGGTCGCCGCAGACCCCGTCGATCTCGGGACGTGGCGTCTTGACAACCCCGCGCCGTCTATGTAAGAACTTGCTTACACTTGCGCGAAGGGGACGGATATGGAGATGCTGGCGCTGCTCGACGGGGCGTTCGCCTCAACCGGCCGGATCATCGGGAGCATTCGCCCCGACGCTCTCGGTGACCCCACCCCGTGCTCGGAGTGGGACGTGCGGGCGCTGATCAACCACACCACGTGGGTGGTGGCGCGCTTCGAGCGCACCGCGGCCGGTCAGGAGCCCTCGAGCGGCGGTCCCCACGATCTTGTCGGGACCGATCCGGCCGCCGCCTTCGACCGCGCCTCCGCCGCCAACCTCGCGGCGTGGTCCTCGCCCCACGCGCTCGAGGGCACGCGTCGGCTTCCCATCGGCGAGGTGCCGGCGGAGATGGCCGCCGGGGTCAACTTCATCGACACCTTGGTGCACGGCTGGGACCTCGCCACGGCGACCGGCCAAGATCCTGCGCTCGACCCGGTGCTCGCGGGCGCGGCGCTCGAGTTCTCGAGGGTCGCCATCCGGGACGACCTCCGCGGTCCCGGGAAGCCCTTCGCGCCGATCGTCGAAGTCTCGGCTGGAGCGTCACCGACCGATCAGATGGTCGCGTTTCTCGGTCGCCAACCCTGAGCTGCAGGTGGAGACCGTGCTGCGGGCCCTCGCCGCCCCGACCCGGCGGGAGATCATCCGCCTCGTCCGCCGCCGGGAGCTGTCGGCGGGGCAGATCGCGTCGCACTTCGACGTCAGCCGGCCGGCGATCTCGCAGCACCTCACGGTCCTGCGAGCGGCGGGGCTCGTGAGCGAGCGGCGGGCTGGGAACCGGCGCCTCTACCGGACCCGCCCCCAGGCGCTGGCGGAGGTCCGCCGGTTCATCGAGGAGTTCTGGATCGACCACCTGGCCGGGCTGAAGACGGCGGCCGAAGCCGAGGAACGCGGTGCCCGACCCTGACGACCCCGACACGTTCACCCACGAGCTGCAGATCGACGCTCGCCCGGAGATCGTGTACTCGTTCTTTGTCGACCCGACGAAGATGGCCCGGTGGATGGGCGTCGACCACACGCTCGATCCGGTACCGGGGGGCGTGTTTCGAGTCGACGTCAACGGTCGCGACGTCGCCGCCGGCGAGTTTGTCGAGCTCGACCCGCCCTCCCATCTTGTCTTCACCTGGGGTTGGGAGGGGAATGCCGACCTCCCACCGGGTGCCACGACGATCGACGTGCAGCTCACCCCGAGAGATGGCGGCACGCACCTCCGCTTCACCCACCGCGGGCTCCCGCCGTCGCGGACCCCATCCCATGCCGACGGCTGGCGGCACTACCTCGGCCGGCTGCAGACCGCCGGCGGCGGCGACGACTCGGGCCCGGACCCCTGGCTCCGGCCCGCCGATCGGCGGTAGCGCTCGGCGTCGCGTGCGGATCGGTCGCGGGCCATCGGCTTTCGGTCCAATGCGGCTCGACCGTGACGCGAGCGGACCTGCACACGGGTGTTCCGTGGCGAGGTTCGTCGTGTCATACACTGCGACTGCCGAGGTCGTGTCAACCGGACCGTCCCGGTGATTAGAAGGACGTGAGATCGTTGGCAACTGGCACTGTGAAGTTCTTCAACGACCAGAAGGGCTACGGGTTCATCTCTCGGGAACAGGGCGACGACGTGTTCGTGCACTTCTCCGCCATCCAGGGTGAGGGCTTCAAGACGCTGCAAGAGGGTCAGCGCGTCGAGTTCGACATCGCCCGGGGCAAGAAGGGCGACGAAGCCCAGAACGTCCGCCCGATCTAGGCGCCGTTGCTGTCGCCGGCGGGCCGCGAACCCTCCGGTACCTCTGAGCGGACGATCTCCACCGCGACCCGCGCTCCCGTCGGCTCCGGTGTGGAGGGAGGCCGCGGTCGCAGCACCAGTCGGGTTCCGCTCGGCACCCACCTGGTGAGCGCGATCGGAGCGATGACGCTCAGCGCGTTCGTCGCGATCCCGCTCGGGTCAGGGACCACGGGAACGAGTCCGCGCTCGTTCTGTGCCGCCGTCCGATCGTTTAACGCCACTCACTCGTCGTCGAAGGCCGATTCGGACACCGCGCTCAGGCGGCTGGCGCGGGCCTCGCCGTCGGGCGTGAAGCCCGCGGTGGACCGCATCGCGCGGGCGCTCGAGCGCGGTGATCCAGCGGCGGTGCTCGTCGAGGCCACCGCGGTCCAGGCGGTCCGGCCCACGCCGCTCACGGTGGCGGGCGGGACGGTCGACGACGCCAGCAATCAGACCTGTCACGTGGCTGTGAACCTCCTGGCGGCGGTGCCGCGAGGTGTGTCGAAGACCACCGTCGACGTCAGGGCCTGGACGCGCGCGGTCTGCACGAAGCTGGCGGCATGGGGCTCGAGCCTCCGAGACTCCGGATCCAACCTCGCGACGCCGACGAACGGCATCACGACGACGCTGTCGGAGGTGCGCAGCGCGCTCGCGCAGTTCATCGGGACCTCCGCCATCAGGACCCAGGAGCTCGTCGACGGGCTGGATCAGGCCGGGATCCCGAAGGCCTCGCACGGGGCCGCCGTCGCGTCATACCTCCAGACCGGCGTGAGCCGGGCTCAGCAGGCGTTCGTCACGATGCAGCCGGCGGCCCAAGCCCTGCCCGACGACCCCCGCGCCTTCCAGGTCGCGGCCCAGGTGCTGGTCCAGCGGCTCGACAACGTCGGAAAGCAGGTGGAGGCACTGGTCCACGACGCCGAGACCAGCATCCGGGACCGGACCCTCGACCGGGCCTTCGGCTCCGAACCGGCGTGCGCCGGGATCGGCTGATCGGTCGGCGGTGCCGGGACGCGGCGGGAAACCGCCCTGCCGCGAAGGGAGTGCGAGCCCCCTCCTCGGCGTCCAGTTGACCGGCGGGCCGAGCCGCATCAGGCTCGAGGGTGGCCGCCGGTGGGGAGGTACGGCGTGGCGGTGCCGCGTGGCATAGCGGTGGTTGACACGATGATCGGGCTCCCGAACGTCGAACGCCGCGATTGGTACGACTCGATGTCGGTGGTGCTCCGGGACGAGGGGAGCAAGACGTTCGAGCACCCCGCCGGGTACATGTTCAGGACGACGCCCACGCTCCGCCGCGAGCCCGACAGCATCGACCGTCTCCTGCTGGAGATGGACCGCTTCGGGATCGAGCGTGGCCTCCTCCCGGTGACGCTCACGGATGAACTCCACGTCCGAGCGATCTCCGAGCATCCTGATCGCCTCTACGGGAGCCTCGAGGTTGATCCCAACGGTGGTCAGGAGTCGATCCGAGCGCTCGAGCGCGCGGTGCGCGACCACGGCATCGTCGCGGCGCAGTTCTTCCCGGCGGGGAAGAACCCGCCCGTGCCGATCAACGACCGCCGGGCCTACCCCGTCTACGCCAAGTGCGTCGAGCTCGACATCCCGGTCTTCGTGCAAGGGGGAGTGCCCGGGCCACGCGTGCCCGCGGAGAGTCAGTATCCCGGCTTTGCCGATGACGTCTGCTACGACTTTCCGGAGCTGCGCCTCGTCCTTCGCCACGGATGCGAGCCGTGGGTCGATCTGAC
>DASZJD010000017.1 GCA_035948415.1 Acidimicrobiia bacterium
GCCCGGACGCGCCCGAACAAGAACTCGTCGATCTCGGGCTCCCAGGCCCGGAAGCGGGGGCAGGCCCGGGTGCAGCTGGTGCAGCCCTTCTGGCCGTGCGAGCAGTCGTCGGGCCCGAACCCGTCTTCGGTCTGGAAGGGCTTGTAGACCCCAGCGTCGTCGCGGTAGCCGAGCACGTCGTGGGGGCAGACGATGACGCAGCCGGCGCAGCCGGTGCACAGCCCGCTCGTGACCACCTCCTCGTAGAGTTCCTTCCACTGCAGCTTCTCGGGCGGCACCCGAGCAGTCTGGCACGACCCCAACCGCCGGCCCACGCCGACAGAACGGCCGGCGTCCTCGTGGGACGGTGGCCTACGCTTCGGAGTCCTCCACGGCACGGGCAGGTCGGTTGGTGGCCAAGATCAACGACATCCTTGCGGCCGGCCGGACGCTGTCGTTCGAGTTCTTCCCGCCGCGCACGCCGGAGGCCGAGGCCCAGCTCGAGCAGACCCTCGTGGAGCTGGAGCCGCTCCGGCCCTCGTACGTGTCCGTGACGTACGGGGCCGGGGGGTCGACCCGAGACCGGACGCATGATCTCGTGGTGCGCATCAACCGCGACACGTCGATGACCGCGATGGCCCACCTCACGTGCGCCGCCCACACCCGCGCCGAGCTCACCGACGTGGTCACCCGGTACGGGGACGCGCGGGTCGAGAACATCCTCGCCCTCGGTGGGGACCCGCCGAAGGAGCTCGAGCTTCCGCCGGGCGAGCTCGAGCACGCCATCGAGCTCGTGCGACTGGCGCGTGGTCTCGGCGACTTCTCGATCGGGGTCGCTGTGCACCCGGAGCCGCACCCGCGCTCGCCGACGATCGAGAGCGACCGACGGTTCACCGCCGAGAAGCTCGCCGAGGCCGACTTCGGGATCACCCAGTTCTTCTTCGAGCCGCGCCATTACTTCGAGCTCGTCGACGCGATGCGGGCTCGGGGCGTCGAGCGCCCCGTCATCCCGGGGATCATGCCCGTGCTAAGCCTCGCCGGTATCAAGCGCATGGCCGAACTGCAGGGCTCGGCGTTCCCGGACTGGCTCGCCGAGCGCCTCCACGCCGTCGGCGACGACCCGAAGGCGGTCCGGCAGGTGGGGATCGACGAGGCGACCCGCCTCTGCGCGTCGCTGCTCGAGGGCGGCGCGCCGGGCTTGCACTTTTACACGCTCAACCGCTCCCCGGCGACCCGCGAGATCGCCGCCAACCTCGGGCTGGCGCCGACGGGCTGAGCCCCGCGCGCCGCCGGCGGGGGCTCTAGCGTGCCGGGCCCGGGCCGGTGCGTGGGAGGACCCGATGACGGGACGAGCGACCATCGGGCGGACCATCGCAGAGTCGGTGCCGGCCTTCCCATCGGTCGCCCGGCCGCCCGCGGGCGCGCCCCACGTCGTGCTCGTGGTGCTCGACGACCTCGGCTTCGGGCAGCTCGGCTGCTTCGGGTCCGACATCGCCACCCCCGCCATCGACCGGCTGGGCGCCGAGGGGCTGCGGTACAACCGCTTCCACGTGACGTCGCTCTGCTCCCCGACGCGCGCCTGCCTGCTCACGGGCCGGAACCACCACGCCGTCGGCATGGGCTTCCTGACCGACGTGCCGACGGGGTTCCCCGGCTACGACGGGCGGATCCCGCCGTCGGCGGCGACGCTGCCGCGGATGTTGCGCGACGCCGGGTACAGCACCCTGGCCGTGGGGAAGTGGCACCTCGCCCCGCGTTGGGAGCAGAGCGCGTCGGGCCCGTTCAGTCGCTGGCCGCTCGGCCTCGGCTTCGAGCGCTACTACGGGTTCCTCGCCGGCGACACCAACCAGTGGGCGCCCGAGCTCGTGCGCGACAACGGCTTCGTCGAGCCGCCCCGGTCGCCGGGGGACGGCTACCACCTCACCGAGGACCTCGTCGATCAGGCCGTCCGGATGGTCCAGGACCAGCAGCAGGCGACGCCGGCGAAGCCCTTCTTCCTGTACTTCGCGACCGGGGCCATGCACGCGCCGCACCACGCGCCGCGGGAGCACATCGAGCGCTACGCCGGGCGCTTCGACGCCGGCTGGGACGCCTGGCGGACCCAGCTCTTCGAGCGTCAGCTGGCGGGTGGCGTCGTCCCGCCGGGGACCACGCTCACGGACCGCCCGCCCTGGGTCGACGCGTGGGGGGACCTGTCGGCGGACGAGCGCCGCCTGTTCGCCCGCCTGATGGAGGTGTTCGCCGGGTTCCTCACCCACACCGACGAGCAGCTCGGCCGGCTGTTCGCCTTCCTCGAGCAGCTCGGCGTGCTCGACGACACCCTCGTGCTGCTCCTCTCCGACAACGGCGCCAGCGCCGAGGGTGGTCCCTTCGGGTCCCTGAACGAGCATCGGTTCACGCACGACCGCCTCGACGACCCCGCCGACACCCTGGCCCGGCTCGACGACCTCGGCGGACCACGCGCGTACAACCACTACCCGTGGGGCTGGGCCTGGGCTGGCAACACGCCCCTGCGGCTGTGGAAGCGGTACACGTGGCTCGGCGGGGTGCGGACCCCGCTGCTGGCGCGCTGGCCGGGCCGGATCCCCGACCCCGGCGCGGTGCGCCCGCAGTTCAGCCACGCCGTCGACCTCCTGCCGACCGTGCTCGAGGCGGCCGGCCTCTCAGCGCCGGACGTCGTCGACGGGCGCACCCAGCAGCCCATCGACGGCGCCAGCCTCCTCGCCACGTTCGCCGACGCCGCGGCTGAGAGCCCGCGCCAGACCCAGTACTTCGAGATGATCGGCTCCCGGGCCATCTACCACGACGGGTGGAAGGCCACGACCGACCACCTGGGCAACCAGCTGCGGGTGGAGACCGAGCGGCTCGAGGGCAGCCGCGACTTCGACCGCGACCGCTGGCTGCTCTTCCACCTCGACGAAGACTTCTCCGAAGCCCACGACCGCGGTGACGAGCACCCCGAGCTCGTGCAAGCGCTCGTCGAGCGGTGGTGGAGCGAGGCGGGACGCAACCAGGTCCTGCCGCTCGAGGACAGCATGATCTTTCGCGTCTCCGCCCTCGAGCCGCCCCCGTACGGCCGGCGGCGGCGCGCCGTGCTCCATCCCGGCGGCGGCCCGGTGAACGAGGACGCGCTCCCGACGCTGCTCGGCGGCTTCCGACTCGACGTGGAGCTGGACGTCCCCGCCGACGGCGCCGAGGGCGTGGTGTGCGCGCTCGGGGACTGGAACAACGGCTGGGCCTGCTACCTGATCGCCGGACGACCGATCGTCGCGTTCAGCCTCCTGGGCGCGCCGTACCGGATCGCCGCCCGCGACCCGATCCAAGCGGGCCGCCGTGTGCTCGGCGTCGAGTACGCGCGGGGCGCCGACCCGGGTGGCGCGGTCACCGTCGCGGTCGACGGGGTCGTCGTTGCCGACGGCTCGTTGGCGGACCCTCTGCCGTTCCGGTGGCAGATCGGCGGCGCCGGCCTGCTGGTCGGACGGGACCGAGGCTTGCCCGTCTCGGAGGACTACACGCCGCCGTTCCCGTGCACCGCCGAGCTGCGCTCGGTCGTGCTGGAGGGCGGGGCCACGCGTCAGCGCGACCCCCAGGAGGTGGCGGCGGCGCTCCGGCACGAGTAGCGCTCGGACGGCGGACGGGACCGGCGCCGCCGCCGAGCCCGAGCCGCGACACCTCGTGCACAATCCCCAACGCGCAACGACCGGCCGGCGGGCGGTCCCAGCAGGACGATCGCGGCCGAGTCGGGTGGACGCCGATGGACCCGGAGCGCGGGCTCCGGGTCCATCGTCGGCCGGCGGGCGGTCCTGAGCCGTGCCCGGCGCTGCACCCGGCTCGGCTCGTCCACGCGCTTACGGACAGCCGAAGCCGACCTCGGCGAGGACGGCCGCCGACGGCGTCAGACCTGCACTGCCCGGACAGCCCACCATCGCAGTCCCGGCGTCCGTGACCGTCCACTGGCCGGCGTCGCAGTGCACGAGGCCATGTCCGCCTTGGAAGTCGTTGTAGAAAGCCGGTACCGGTCCGTCGAAGAAGCTGGCCCACGACGGGTCCGAGGCCGCGATCGTGATGTTCGCGACGTTGTACTCGTCGGCGGTGACGTTCAGCCCGGCGACGGGGCTGGCCTTCACGGCCGCAGGGATGGTGGCGGCCCCGCCACACGGCGGCGTCGGCGCCGTGACCGGCGTCGCCGGTCCGGGCGTGGCGTTGCTGGGTGTGACCGCCCCCGGCGCCGCCGTCGTGCGCCGCCGGCTCGCGGGATGACTCGCCTGTGGCGAGGTCGCGCAGGCGGCCAGCACGCTCAGCGCCCCGATGGCGACGAGCGACCGAGTGGCGAAGCGCTGGAAGGGACGAGGCCTCGGATCGGGAACCGAGCCCGTGACCGGCTGACGGGTGTGGAAGTGGGACATGACGACCTCCTGGTTGGTTCATGGATCAGAGGCCCGTCGGTGGTGATCCCTTACAGTTTTCGAGTCCCGATCTGGTCAGCTCGGCGGCTCGGCCGCTGACTGATGGCGTGGGCTCGCCACGCTCGGCGTTGCGGCCCCGCCCGATGGAACGCTCGTGGTGCCGCAGATCGGACGGATTTCTTGCAAGGTCGCGTGCCGCGCCCGACTCTCACTCGTGTGGACGGAATCGCCATGGGCGCGTCCGGAGCCCCCTACGATTCACGGCGTGCGCAGCGACGCCGAGCTCGCGGCTGCCGCTCGCGCCGGTGACCAGGACGCCTTCGCGGCGATCTACGACCGGTATGCCGATCGGTTGCACGACTTCTGCTATTCGGTCCTCCGCGATCGCCATGAGGCGGGCGACGCGATGCAGGACACGTTCGTGCTCGCCGCTCGTCATCTCGATCGCCTTCGTGACCTTGGGGCGCTGCGGCCCTGGCTGTTCGCGATCGCGCGGCGCGAGGCCCTGCACCGCGCGACGGCGCAGAACCGCGTCCTCCCAACCGAGGACGCGGGCGCGGACGAGCGTTCCGAAGGCCCAGATCCGGAGGACGCCGTGATCGGCGGCGACGCAGCGACGGTGGTGTGGCAGGCGGCCGCGGGGCTGGCCGAACGCGACCGGGTGCTGCTGGATCTGCACGTTCGCCAGGGTCTCGACGGCAAAGAGCTCGCCGAGGCGCTGGGCACGACCCCGTCGCACGCGTACGTGCTGATGACCCGTCTCCGCGATCAGGTCGAGCGCTCGATCGGCGCCCTCCTCGTGGCTCGGCTGGGCCGCCGCGACTGCGAGGAACTCCAGCAGGTGCTCGCGGGGTGGGACGGCACGTTCTCGCCGCTCTGGCGCAAGCGCGTCGCTCGGCACGTCGAGGACTGCGAGACCTGCTCGGAGCAGCGACGCAGCTTGGCGAGCCCCCTCGCGCTCCTGGCCGCGGCTCCGCTCGTCCCCGCCCCTCTGGCGCTGCGTGCGCTCACGCTCGAGCGCATGAACCGGGGCGGCGGCGGGTCCGTGCGCTCGTGGCGTCGACCTCGCGGTCGAGGCGGCTTTCCCCCGCCGCTGTCCCGCCGGCCGCGCCCTCGCACCGTCGTCGCGGCCGCGGCCGCCGCGATCTTGGTGGGCGCCCTCGCCGCGGGAGGCCTGCTGGCCGGAGGTGGATCCGGCGCTCCGGTCACGATCCGAGCCGACCGCGGCACCACCCAGTCGACCGCGGCCCCCAGGGCGACCACGACGTCGATGCCGGCTGCGAGCGATGCTGCCACCTCCACCACGGTGGCCACTGCGGCGCCCCCAGGGCGAGGCGGAGGGAGCGGTCCGTCGCCGCCACCTCCACCCCCGCCGAGGGACACCACGCCGCCGACGCTCACGAACCTCACCATCCAGTCGAGCTGCATCGACCAGCCGAGCGGAACCGAGGTGCTCGGCGCCACTGCGTTCGACGACTCCCGGCTCGCCTCCGTCGTGGTCGAGGTCCGCTACAACAACGGGTCCCAGGTCGCGGACGCCGGCCCGATGACCCCGAGCGGTGGCGACCGCTACTCGAGGACGGTCGCGGCCACTTCCTTCCCGCCGCCCTTTGCGACCGCGACCTGGACCGTGACGGCCACCGACGGCGCGGGAAACCAGTCGACCGCGTCAGGTCCACCGTTTGACGTCGGGTGCATCCACTGATTACGGGTCCCGTCACTCCATGTGCCGGGCGGTGGTGTCGGGCGCACCCGCCGGGCGGGCCGCTTGACCTTCGGAGCCGACGCACCGATGCGACGAGCCTCGCGACGCAGGGCCTCATGAAGAGTCGTCGCAGACTCGGCGCAGGCCGGCACCCAGCGACTCGGAGCCGGGGTGCCTTGCGGAGGGAGTGGCGGAGGGAGTGGGATTTGAACCCACGGTGCCCATTGCTGGACACAACGGTTTTCGAGACCGCCCCGTTCGGCCGCTCCGGCATCCCTCCGTCGACGAGTCTACGGCCGTGCCATTCGCCGACTGGACGGTGCTCGGCTCAGCGTCGCAACGCGAAGAACTCGTGGAGGACTGCGCTGCACTCGGCGGCCCGCACTCCGTCCACGACTTCGAACTCGTGGTTCAGGCGCGGATCCGCGCCGAGCTGGTAGAGGCTCCCGAGCGCGCCCGCCTTCGGGTCGGCGGCGCCGAACGCGACTGCGTCGACCTGGGCGGCGACGGCGGCGCCGGCGCACATGGGACACGGCTCCAGCGTGACGACGAGCACGCAGCCCGCGAGCCGCCGCGATCCCACGACCGCGGCGGCGTCGCGCAGGGCCAGGATCTCCGCGTGCGCGGTGGGGTCGTCGCGGAGCTGGCGCTCGTTGTGACGCTCGGCGATCACCACGCCGTCGGCGGAGCCGGCGACGACGGCGCCGATGGGCACGTCGCCGTGCTCGGCTGCCGCGCGGGCCTGGAGCAGCGCCTGCCCCATCAGTGCTTCGAGCCGCTGGGGTCGCACCTCAGGCCGCGACGTCGGTGTTGGCGACCACGGTCGCGCCGGTCACCCGCGCGAGGAGCTCGTCCGGGACCGCGTTCCGCCGGCCGAACTCCTGCGCCTGGTCCGCCCCCATGTACCGACCCCCGATCTTGGTGGCGAAGCGCAGCAGCTCATCGAGGTCGGTGCTGAGCGACGCTTCGCCGGTCACGGTCACGAACGCGTACGGAGGGCGTTCGTCGTCGACGCAGAGGGCGACCCGAGGGTCACGGCGCAGCGCGCGGCCCTTCACCGATTCTGCACCCGTCGTGAACACCGCGTCGTCGCCGTCGAGCACGAACCAGACCGGCACGACGTGCGGGCGCCCGTCGGCCCGGACGGTGGCGAGCTCGGCGGTGCGGGTCCCGGCGCCGAGGAAGGATCGGACCTGCTCCGGGGTCATGGGCGCCATCGGGCCAGTATCGCCGGCGCGCCTCGGACGACTGCCCCCATCCGCGCCGATCGGGCCTCGCCGGAGCGGCACCGAGTGGGCGCGCGGGACCCTCGGTCGCGCGGCCAGTACCGCCGGGGCGGAGGGAGTGGGATTCGAACCCACGGTGAGTTGCCCCACACACGCTCTCCAGGCGTGCCGATTCGTCCGCTCTCGCATCCCTCCTGGAGGACGGCATCGTAGGCACCGGCGCTAACCTCGCCCCGCGGACCGTGCTAGGCGGGGAGCTCGTGGTGCCCTGTACCCCCAATCCACGCACGGGGGGCTGAAGCCCCGCCCGAGGCCCGATCCGCCGTTCGATCGGACCCGCTCGACCGGCGTCGAGGGTCGGGTCCTGCGCGACGAGACCCCGCGAACCGAGTCAGGTCCGGAAGGAAGCAGCTCTCAGCGGACCGTCCCGGGTGCCGCAGGCAAGCCTGGCCGGAGCCGGCGGCGGGCACCGCGAGGGCGGCGGCCAGGTCGACGGCGGGTGCACGGTCCGCACCCTCGCATCGACGCGCCGGCGACGGGCCGAGCGCCGGCCGTCGATACAGTCCGTCCGTGGCCTACCAGGCGCTCTACCGAAAGTACCGGCCGCAGCGGTTCGGGGAGCTGGTCGGCCAGGAGCACGTCACCCAGGGCCTCCGCAACGCCGTGCGCGAGGGAAGGGTCGGCCACGCCTACCTGTTCTCCGGGCCGCGGGGCACGGGCAAGACCACCACCGCCCGCATCCTGGCCAAGGCCCTGAACTGCACGAACCTCGGCGCCGACGGGGAGCCGTGCGGCCGGTGCGAGAACTGCCGGGCCATCGCCGCCGGCACCTTCCTCGACCTGTTCGAGATCGACGCCGCCTCGAAGCGCAAGGTCGACGACGCCCGCGACCTCCGTGAGCAGCTCGCGCACAAGGGCTTCGGCGGGCGCCGCACCGTGTACATCCTCGACGAGGTGCACATGCTCACCAAGGAGTCGGCGAACACCCTGCTCAAGAGCATCGAGGAGCCGCCCGAGCACGTGGTGTTCGTCCTGGCGACCACGAACCCGGAGGAGGTGCTGCCGACGATCCGGTCGCGGACCCAGCACCTCCAGTTCACGCTGCTCAGCCCCGAGGACCTCGTCCGCCGCCTCGCCGACCTGCTCGGGCGCGAGGGGATCGACTTCGACCCCGAGGCGCTCGAGACCATCGCCACCGCCGCCGGCGGCTCGGCGCGCGACGCCGAATCGCTGCTCGACCAGGCGATCGCGGGTGCCGACGGCCGCCTCGACGCCGAGCGGGTCGCCAGCCTGTTCGGCTCGACCGCGTTCTCGCGTCGCGTCGGCGTGCTCGAGGCGATCGCCGACGAAGACGCCGCCCGTGCCCTCGTGGCCCTCGACGAGCTCCTCGACGCCGGCCACGAGCCCCGACGGGTCGCCGAGGACCTCCTCGTCGCCGCCCGCGACACCTTCCTGCTCACGGCCGGCGCCGGGAAGGTGCGAGTGAGCGCGCCGGCGGCCGACCAGGCCCAGCTGGCTCAGCTCGGTGAGCGGCTCGGCAACGCGGCGCTGGTCCGCGTCGTCGAGACGCTGGGCCAGGCCGTCGTCGACATGCGGGGGGTCGACGCCGCCGACCCCCGGCTCGTGCTCGAGGTGGCGCTGGTGCGCCTCAGCCGCCGGGACGCCGGGCCGCCGCTGCAGACGGTGGTGGAGCGGATCGAGCGCCTCGAACGATCGCTCGGGCCGCCAGCGGCCGCGGCCCCGCCGACGCCCGGCCCCGAGCACCGGGCGCCGGGCCGGACCATCGGCGCCGTGCGCGCCGGCGGCGCCGAACCGCGACCGGCCCCGGTCCCGGCGGCCAGCCCGCCGGTGGAGCGGCGGCCGTCGGTGGCCGACGGGCCGGACCTCGACCTCGACGACGTGATCGTCGCTTGGGGCGAGCTGCTCCCCGGCTTCTCACCCGCGACGCGGGCGGCGGTGCAGGCCGCCCAGCCGCTGCGCGTCGACGGCGACGTGGTCGTGTTCGGCGTCGCCCCCGGTCTGCTCGAGGCGGCGCGCCCGCGCTTCAAGAAGGAGGCCGACACCATCCGGGCCGCGCTCGCCGACCGGTTCGGCCGCAGCGTGAAGTTCAACCTGGTGGCCGCCGACGACTTCAGCGCCGTCGGCGACGCCGACCGCGCTCGACCCGAGTCCGCCCCGCCGTCCCCCGAGCCGTCCGAGCCGGACCCGTCGGAGCTCCACGACGCCGCCGACGCGACCGACGCACCGCCGCGGCGACCCGAGGCGCGGCTGACCGAGGAGTTCGGCGCTACCGTCGTCGACGAAGTCCCACGCCAGTAGAGGGAGCGTGCGTGGCGAAGCAGAAGCCGCAACCCAACCCCCAGGCCAACCTCCTGCGTCAGATGCAGCGCATGCAGCAGGACATGGCGACCGCGCAGGCCGAGCTGGCGGCCGAGACCGTCGAGGGTTCAGCTGGTGGCGGCGTCGTGAAGGCCACGGTGACCGGGACCGGCGAGCTCCGCGCGGTGGCGATCTCGCCCGACGTCGTCGACCCCGAGGACGTCGAGATGCTCGAGGACCTCGTCGTCGCGGCCGTCACCGAGGCCATGCGCGCCGCCCAGGAGCTGCAAGCCCGCAGCATGGGCTCGATGACCGCAGGCCTCGACCCCGGGTCGCTGGGCGGGCTGCTCGGCTGAGGCCGTTCCCGCCATGGATGTCTACGAAGGGCCGGTCCAGGCCCTCATCGACGAGCTCGGCCGCCTCCCCGGGGTGGGGCCGAAGTCGGCGCAACGGATCGCGTACTACCTGCTGAAGGCGGCTCCGGAGGACGCCAACCGGCTGGCCGCGGCCATCAGCGAAGCGAAGGCGAGCGTGAGCTGGTGCCGTCGGTGCTTCAACATCGCCCAGGGGGAGCTGTGCCGCTTCTGCCGCGACGAGCGACGCGACCCGACGGTCCTGTGCGTGGTCGAGGAGCCTCGCGACATCGTGGCCGTCGAGCGCACCCACGAGTTCCGGGGCCGGTACCACGTCCTGCAGGGCGCCATCTCGCCGATCGAGGGCATCGGGCCCGAGCAGCTGCGGGTGCAGGAGCTCGTGCGTCGCATCGGCGACGAGGAGGTCCAGGAGGTGATCCTGGCCACCAACCCGAACATCGAGGGCGAGGCGACGGCCATGTACCTCGCCCGGCTCCTGAAGCCGGTCGGGGTGACGGTCACCCGGCTGGCCAGCGGCCTCCCGGTCGGCGGCGACCTGGAGTACGCCGACGAGGTCACGCTCGGTCGGGCCCTCGAGGGTCGGCGCGAGGTTGACGCCTGACTCAGAGCGAGGCAACGGGCTGGCCGCTCAGCAGGCGGTAGACGTAGGCGAGGGCGACGGCGCTGATCGCGTACGTGACGACCAGGCCGACGACGCAGACCACGAAGCCGGCCAGGTTCAGGAGCAGGAGCACGACGGACAGGCCGAGCAGCCGGATGCGAGCCCCGCGGGTGATCTGGGCCGAGCGTCGCAGCGCCACCGTGGCCGGCGCGTCGGGGTGCTCGGCGACGACGAAGCCGTAGAACTGGAACACCAAGCCGAAGATCAGCCCGGGGACGACGAGCAGCAGCAACCCGATGTAGAGACCGAGCAAGAACAGGACCGACGCCACGAGGAACGGCCCGTAGCCGTCGGGGCGGAACGCCTCGGCCAGCGACGGGGTGCGGCCCTCGACGACCTCGAGGGCGGCCCGGATCAAGCCGAAGACGAGGAGCACCTCCACGAGGGCCCCGAACAGGCTGAAGGCGTAGTTCATCGCCGGGCTGCTGTTGGCGGCGCTCAGCAGCACCGTGAGCGCGTCGCCGGCGAGCACGACGAGCGACACGAGCATGACCGGCGCGAAGTTGCGCCAGCAGGCGTTCCAGCCGTACGTGACGGCGTCGCCGATCGAGAACTTCGGAACGGGTCGAGCCGGCTCCGCCACGAAGCTAGAGCGGGCGGCCGGTGGCGTACTTGAAGAGCTGCCAGGACCACAGCAGCCCCAGGATCAGCGCCACCAGCCACACCGGGACGTGGATCCGCTTCGTGCGCCAGGCCAGGAGGAGCAGCACGGCGGCGGCGACGACGGCGACGCTGCCCGGGTTCAGGAACGCCGCGTGCGCCAGGTCGCCGTGGACCGCGGCCGTGACGCCGCGGGTCATGCCGCACAGCGGGCACGGGATTCCCGTGAGGGTGCGCAACGGGCACGGCGGAACGAACTCGAAGGGGACGACGGGACGCACTGCCGCCACCGCGAGCATCCCGGCGCCGAAACCTCGAAGGGCCCCGAGGTCGACCGGGGTGTAGCCGGACAGCGGCTCGGGAAGCCGCACCGCGACCATGTCGGCAGCGTAGCGACCGGTCGCGCGGACAGGACTCCGCGCGTGCGCCGCGCCTCGACGAGCGGTCAGGACACCTTCACGATGGCGGCGTCGCCCTGCCCGCCACCGCCGCACAGCGCGGCGGCGCCGAGGCCGCCGCCGCGGCGTCGAAGCTCGTTCACGAGGGTGAGCAGCACCCGAGTCCCCGACATGCCGATGGGGTGGCCGAGCGCGATGGCGCCACCGTTCACGTTCACGATGTCGTCGGTGACACCGAGGTCCTTCATCGAGGCCAGCCCGACGGCCGCGAAGGCCTCGTTGATCTCGACGAGGTCGAGGTCGGCCACGGTCTTGTCGATCGGCTCGAGGGCGCGCTTGATCGCGCGCGAGGGCTGGCGGAGCAGCGAGGTGTCGGGGCCGGCGACCATCCCGAAGCTGACCAGCTCGGCCACGGGAGTGAGGCCGAGCTCCTCGGCCTTCGAGCGGCTCGTCACGATGACCGCCGCCCCGCCGTCGGAGATCTGGGAGGCGTTCCCGGCGGTGATGCTGCCGTCCGGCGCGAACGCCGGCTTCAGCGCGGCGAGGGACTCGGCGGTGGTCTCGGGCCGAACTCCCTCGTCGGTCTCGACCACGATGGGGTCGCCCTTGCGCTGCGGGATCGCGACGGGTGTGATCTCGTCCGCGAACCGGCCTTCCTTCTGGGCGACCGCGGCTCGCTCGTGGCTCCTCGCCGCCAGCTCGTCCTGCGCGGCGCGGGTGATGCCGCCGAACTGGCCCGTGTAGCGCTCGGTGCCGGCCCCCATGTGGACGGCGTCGAAGGCGCACCACAGCCCGTCCTGGATCAGGGCGTCGACGAGCTCGCCGTTGCCCATCCGGTACCCGGCCCGGGCCTTCGGTAGCAGGTAGGGCGCGTTCGTCATCGACTCCATGCCGCCGGCGACCACGATCTCGGCGTCGCCGGCCTGGATCATCTGGTCGGCGAGGTAGACGGCGTTCAGCCCCGACAGGCAGACCTTGTTGACGGTGAGGGCCGGCACGCTCATCGGGACGCCGGCCTGGGCGGCGGCCTGCCGGGCCGTGATCTGGCCCTGTCCGGCCTGCAGGACCTGGCCCATGATCACGTAGTCGACCTGGTCGGGACCGACCCCGCCCCGCTCGAGGGCGGCGCCGATGGCCCGGCCGCCGAGGTCCATCGCCGAGCACGATGCGAGCGCGCCCGAGAGCTTGCCGATCGGCGTACGTGCGAACGAGACCATCACGGAACCTGGCATCGAGCCCTCCTGGTTTCCTGAGCTGTCGCCCTCTCGAGCCGGCGGACGATGGTACCCCCGAGTCGGCGCCATCGCTCCGGCCGGACCGACGCGCGTAGGGTTCGGGACCGATGAGCAGGTACCGGACGACCGTCGCGGACACGACCGACCCTCGCGGTCGCCCCGGTCGCCGGCGCACGCGCGCGAGCCGCTCGGCCGTCATGCCGGCGGCGTCGAGCCGGCGATGAGCGCGATCGACGCCATCCGCACGGCGATCCTGGAGGGGGCGCCGGGCGACGAGCTCGGGGCGCTGGCGCTGCCGGAGAGCTTCCGCGCCGCCGTCGTGCGGGCCGACGAGCAGGACATGTTCGGCGGCATCCCGTCGGAGGAGAAAGATCCGCGCAAGTCGGTCCACGTCGACGACGTCCCGCTCCCGGAGCTGGCGCCGGACGAGGCCTACGTCGCCGTGATGGCGTCGTCCATCAACTTCAACACCGTGTGGACGGCCATCTTCGAGCCGCTGCCGACGTTCCAGTTCCTGGCTCGACTCGGCAAGGAGAGCGTCTGGGGCGCGCGCCACGACCAGGCCTTCCACGTCCTCGGGAGCGATGCCGCGGGCGTGGTGGTCCGGGTGGGTTCGGCCGTGCGCCGCTGGCGTCCCGGCGACGCCGTGACCGTGCACTGCAACTACGTGGACGACCAGGACCCGTCCTCCCACGACGACGCCATGCTGGCGACGAATCAGCGGATCTGGGGCTTCGAGTCCAACTACGGGGGCCTCGCCGAGCTGTCGCTCGTCCGGGCCAACCAGCTCATGCCGAAGCCGGCCCACCTCACCTGGGAGGAGGCCGCGGTCAACGCCCTCTGCAACTCGACGAGCTACCGGATGATCGTGAGCCCCCACGGGGCCCAGATGACCCAGGGCCAGACCGTCCTCGTGTGGGGGGCGACCGGCGGGATCGGCGCCTACGCGTGCCAGTACGTGCTGAACGGCGGCGGGAACCCGGTCGGCGTGGTCTCCTCGCCGGACAAGGTGGCGTTGCTCCGCGAGCTCGGCGTGCACGCGGTCATCGACCGCAGGGCCGAGGACTACCGGTTCTGGCGCGACGAGCACACTCAGGACCCGGGCGAGTGGCGCCGGCTCGGCAAGAAGATCCGCGAGCTCGCCGGCACCGACCCCGACATCGTCTTCGAGCACCCCGGCCGGCAGACGATGGGGGCCTCGGTGTTCGTCGCCAAGCGCGGCGGCGTCATCGTCACGTGCGCGGCGACGAGCGGCTACACGATCGAGTACGACAATCGCTATCTCTGGATGAACCTGAAGACCATCAAGGGCTCGCACTTCGCGAACTACCGCGAGGCGTGGGCCGCCAACCAGCTCGTGTGCGACGGCAAGATCCACCCCACGCTGTCACGCGTGTTCAGCCTCGGCGAGACCGGCGCCGCCGCCTACGAGGTCCACCACAACCTCCACGAGGGAAAGCTCGGTGTGCTCGTGCTCGCTCCCGAGGAGGGCCTCGGTGTCACCGACCCGGAACGGCGCGCGGAGCTCCTACCCCAGATCACGCTGTTCCGTCGCCACGGCGCCTGATCGCCGGTCGGCGGGCAGGCGATGCCGGGCCGATCGCCCGTCACGTTCCCGGTAGCGTGAGGGCGTGGGCGTGCTCACGGAGATCGATCACGTCGCGATCGCGGTGCACGACCTCGAGGCCGCGATCGCGTACTACCGCGACACCTTCGACGCCGAGGTCACCCACCGAGAGGTCGTGGAGCGCGACGGCGTCGAGGAGGCGCTCCTCCGGGTGGCGGGTTCCTACATCCAGCTCTTGACGCCGGTGCGCGACGACTCGCCGGTCGCGAAGTCGCTCGCCACCCGGGGCGAGGGGCTGCACCACGTTGGGTACCGGGTCGCCGACTGCGCCGCCGCGCTCGCCCGGGTGAAAGCCGAGGGCCACCGGGTCATCGACGAGGTGCCGCGCCCCGGGAGTCGCGGGACGACCGTCGCCTTCCTGCACCCGAAGTCGGCGTTCGGGACGCTCATCGAGCTGGTGGAGGAGTAGCGGTCCCTGACCGCGGCGGCGTCGGCGCCGGTCGCCAGACTGGGTCGATCGACGCCCTCACTGACGACCGTCGGCGGCGCCGGGTCGCGCTCCTCGTCACGAGCGGCGTGTGCCTGGTCGGGCTGGCCGCGCTGTACCTGCTGGCGGTGCGGACCGGGCTCGGCCAGCACCTCGACGACGACGCCCTCCTCGGGCGCTCGCTGAACCCGCGGGTGCAGCACGCCGCGAGCCGACTGCTGCGCAGCATCGACGTGTCGTCGCTCGCGCTCGTCGGCGGGGCCATCGTCCTCCTGGCCGTGGCCCGGGCGCGGCTCCGCCTGGCCGCGGCCGCCGCCGTCCTCATCGTCGGTGGCGTCGGCAGCGCCGAGGGCCTGAAGCACGTGCTGTCGCGGCCCGAGCTCACCGGCCCCGACCGCCTGCCGATCCCGAGCTACCCGAGCGGCCACACGACCGTGGCGGCGTCCCTGGCGCTGGGGCTCGTGCTGGTGCTCCCGGCCCGCTGGCGGCCGCCGGCGGCCATCGCCGGCGCCGTCTACGCCAGCGCGGTCGGGGTGGCGACGGTCACCGCCGGCTGGCACCGACCCAGCGACGTGGTCGGGGGGTTCCTCATCACCGTGGCCTGGGCGGGCGCCGTCGGCGCCGCCCTCGTGGCCCGAGCCCGGAGCGCCGCCGCGACGCCCGTCGACCGCCGCGCCGCCCGACGAAGCCGCTACGCGGTGGCGCTGCTGGCGCTGGCGGCCGCCCTCCTCGGCGCTCTCGGCGTGGCCGTCGCCCGCACGGTGGAGTCCCTCTCCGACCGCAACCTCCAGACCCTGCCGGTCGGGGCGGCCTACGTCGGCTCGGTCGCGTTCATCGCCGCGGCGGGCGCGGCGCTGTTCGCGCTCTTCCTCGCCGCCCTGGGTGGCGCCGTCCTCGACCGGGGGCCGCCGGCGGCCTCGGCCCGGACGAGCGCCGGTCTGCCGCAGAAGTTGACAACGCGACACTGAGGTTTTCTCAGTGGGAGCCGGAATAGCCGCCCCGGCGGCCCCGTTGGCAAGGATCGGAGGCCCCGAGCGGGGCCTCATCAGAGCATGGAGGTGCAGAGCTGTGTGGTACGACCCCTTCCGGGAGTTTGATCGCTACACCCGCAGCCCCTGGATGCCCATGGACGCCGTGCGTCGGGGTGACCAGGTCGAGCTGCGGTTCGACCTGCCGGGCGTGGCGCCCGACACGATCGACGTCGACGTCGAGCGCAACGTGCTGACGGTACGAGCCGAGCGGCACTGGGCACCTGAGGACGGCGACCACGTCTTCGCCCGCGAGCGGACCCAGGGCACGTTCAGCCGCCAGGTCCTCCTCGGCGACGCCCTCGACCCGGAGCGTCTCGAGGCTCACTACGACCACGGCGTCCTGACCGTGCGGGTACCCGTGGCCGAGCAGGCCAAGCCCCGCAAGGTCCAGATCCACGTCGGGTCGCCCCAGGCCCAGCCTGAGGCGATCGAGGTGGGCGCCACGAACTGACGCCCGCCCTTACTTCGACCGGCCCCGCCGCCACCGGTGGCGGGGCCTCGTCGCGTCCGGCGCTCGGCTCGGCGGCCGGACGAGGCCCTGGCAGTAGCCTGCGACCGATGGCCGCCGAAGAGGACGAAGTCCGCGGCGAGGCCGCGCCGGGCGCGGCCGTTGCGCCGGTGCCGCACCCGATCGAGGAGCGCCTCGGCCTGCTGGCGACGCTGCGCGAGCAGGCCCTGCACGCCGGCAGCGAGGCGGCGGTGGAGCGTCAGCACGCCCGCGGCAAGCTCACGGCCCGGGAGCGGCTCGGGCGGCTGCTGGACCCGGGCTCCTTCGTCGAGCTCGACATGCTGGCGCGCCACCGGGCCCACGGCTTCGGGATCGAGAACAGCCGTCCGCTGACCGACGGGGTCGTCACCGGCTGGGGGACGATCGACGGTCGCAAGGTGTTCGTCTTCGCCCAGGACTTCACCGTCTTCGGCGGCGCCCTCGGCGAGGTTTTCGCCGAGAAGATCCACAAGGTCATGGACCTCGCCGAATCCGTCGGCTGTCCCGTCATCGGGCTCAACGACGGGGCCGGCGCCCGCATCCAGGAGGGCGTCGTGTCGCTCGCCGCCTACGGCGGCATCTTCTTCCGGAACGTCAAGGCGTCCGGGGTGATCCCCCAGATCAGCGTCATCCTCGGGCCCTGCGCCGGCGGCGCCGTGTACTCCCCGGCCATGACCGACTTCGTGTTCATGGTCAAGGGCACCTCGCACATGTTCATCACCGGCCCGGACGTCGTGAAGACCGTGACCGGGGAGGACGTCACCCAGGAGGAGCTCGGCGGCGCGATGACCCACGCCTCGAAGTCGGGCATCGCGACGTTCGTGGCCGACGACGAGGAGTCCTGCCTGGAGCAGGTCCGGTACCTGCTGTCGTTCCTGCCGCAGAACAACCTCGAGGACCCGCCCTACTTCGAGCCCTCCGACGACCCCGACCGGCGCTGCGACGGGATCGTCGAGCTCATCCCCGACGCGCCGAACAAGCCGTACGACATCAAGGCGGTGATCGGCGCGGTCGTCGACGACGGCGACTTCTTCGAGGTCCACCCGCTATGGGCCATGAACATCGTGTGCGGCTTCGCCCGCATCGACGGCCACGTCGTCGGCGTCGTCGGCAACCAGCCGCAGGTCCTGGCGGGCACGCTCGACATCGACGCCTCCGAGAAGGCGGCCCGGTTCGTGCGGACCTGCGACGCGTTCAACGTTCCGCTCGTGACGTTCGTCGACGTCCCCGGCTTCCTGCCCGGGACCGACCAGGAGTACGGGGGGATCATCCGCCACGGCGCCAAGCTGCTGTACGCCTACTGCGAGTCGACCGTGCCCCGGGTCCAGATCGTGACCCGGAAGGCGTATGGCGGCGCGTACGTGGTCATGAACTCGAAGTCGATCGGTGCCGACCTCGCGTTCGCGTGGCCGTCGGCGGAGGTCGCCGTGATGGGCCCGCAAGGCGCGGTCAACATCATCTTCCGCAAGGAGATCGAGACCGCCAGCGACGCCGAGGCCCGCCGCGCCGAGCTGATCGAGGAGTACAGCGAGCGCTTCGCGAACCCGTACATCGCGGCCGAGCGCGGCTACGTGGACGACGTGATCGACCCTCGCGAGACCCGCCGCGTGCTCGTGCGGTCCCTCGAGATGCTGCGGACCAAGCGCGAGCAGCTCCCTCAGCGCAAGCACGGCAACGTGCCGCTCTAGCGATGCCGGCGCCCCGCCCCGTTCTCCGCGCCATCTCGCCCGAGGCCACCCCCGATGAGGTGGCGGCGATCCTCGCCGCGATCACCGTCTGCCTGCCGGCGCGCCGGGCCCGTGGGGGCGACGACACGCTCCACGAGTGGGTCCGCACCTCGCGCCTGCGCGCGCACCGGTCGGGCCTCCGTCGCGGGCCCTGGCGCCTCTCGGGCCGGATGCCCCGCCGCAGCCGGGCGTGACGGCCCGTCCGATCGAGCCCGAGCTGATGAGCGTCGGGCCCGACGAGGTCGTCGTCACCTGCACGACCGCCGGTGACGAGCTCGTCACCACCCGGGTCGGCCCGCGCGAGGTGACGACGACGGGTCCGCGCCACGTGGCCCGCGTGATCGGCCTCGATCCCGACACCGAGTATCGGCTCACGGTCGAGGGCGCGCCGCCGAGCCGGTTCCTCCCCGCGACCGTTCGCACCCTGGCTCGTCCCGCCGGTCGCGTGCTCGCCACCGTCGCCACCGCCAACGACACCCACCTCGGCGAGCTCGAGTGCGGCCGCACCGGCGATCCAGCCACCGACGCCATCGGCCCGATCCTGCGCGCGGAGCCGGGCGCGCCGCCGTACCCCGAGACCATGAACCGCGCCGTCGTGGCCGACATGCGCCACCTCGACCCGGACGCGGTCGTGGTGAAGGGCGACCTCACCGCGATCGGCACCGAGGAGCAGTACGGCGCCTTCCTCGCTGCGTACGGCGGGCTCGGCGAGCGGATGCACCACGTCCGTGGCAACCACGACGCCCTGCTCGACCCGACCCTCGCGGTCGAGGACACCCCCTACGCCGTCGAGCTCCCCGGCGTGACCCTGGCGGTCCTCGACACCGTCATCCCGGGCACCGACGCCGGCCAGCTCCCCGCCGACCAGGTGCAGTGGCTCGACGACCTCGCGTCGGAGCGGGTCGGACCGGTCCTGGTCTTCGGGCACCACCACTGCTGGAACGTCGACGCGCCGCGCCGTCCGGCAGGCCCGTACTTCGGCATCCAGCCGTCAGACAGCGAGGCCCTCGTGGACGTGTTCGCGCGCCACGAGCACGTCGTCGGCTACTTCGCCGGTCACACCCACACCAACCGGGTGCGGCGCTTCGGCGCCGCCCACCACCGGCCCTTCGTCGAGGTGGCGTGCACGAAGGACTACCCGGGAGCCTGGGCCGAGTACCGCATCTACGAGGGGGGCTACACCCAGGTCATGCGTCGAGTGCTGGCTCCGGCCGCGTTCGATTGGGCCGAACGCTGCCGCTCGATGATCCAGGGCGTCTACGGCGAGCTCGTCCTCGGCGGGATCGAGCACCGCTGCTTCGCCGAGCGGTTCTGAGCCGCCGGCGGCGGGACGCGACGCGCCCCGAGGAGGGTTCGGCGTAGAGATCCCGGCCCGGCTGCCGGGCGCCCCAACGGCCTCCTCGGGACGCGAATGCGCACAGTATCCACCATTGTCCACAGTTTTTCCACTTCCCTGACCGGGTTCTCCACCGTGGCTGTGGACAACCGGCCCCAGGCGGCGCCGGACCCCGCGGGTGGCAGGCCGGGGGGCGAACCGGCCGCGCGAGACTGCGGGCCGAAAGGGGGGGCGAGGTGCCGCAGGTGACGTCGGAGGAGCTGGCCCGGGCCGTGGCCGGGCAGACGGTCGCGACCCGCTTCCGGGACACGGTGGCCGCCCGGGGCGACGCCGTGGCCCTGCGGTGGCGGACCGGAGAGGGCTGGGGCGAATGGACCTGGGCCGATTACGCCGATCGGGCCTGCCGGCTGGCGGCGGCGCTCGAAGGGCTCGGCGTCGGACCCGGCGACCGGGTCGTCCTGATGATGCGGAACCGGCCCGAGTTCCACGTCGCCGACGTGGCGTCGGTCCTGGTCGGCGCGACCCCGGTGTCGATCTACAACTCGTCAGCGCCGGAGCAGGTCCAGTACCTCACCCAGCACTCGGGGGCAGTGGCGGCGATCGTCGAGGACGTCGGGTACCTCGAGCGGCTCCTCAAGGTGCGCGACGAGCTGCCGGCTCTCGCGCACATCGCCGTCATCGACGACGACGGCCGCGCCCCCGACGAAGTCCTCCACTTCGAGGAGCTGTGTCGCGGGAGCGCCGTCGACCTGGACGTCGCCGCGGCGAGGCCGCGACCCGAGGACCTGGCCACGGTCATCTACACCTCCGGGACGACCGGCCCGCCGAAGGGCGTCATGATCGACCACGCCAACGTGGTGTGGACGGTCGAGAGCTTGCGGCGCACCCTGCCGATCGACCCCACCGGCTTCCGGGTCGTGTCGTACCTGCCGATGGCGCACATCGCCGAGCGGATGGTGTCCCACTACTGGGGCGTCGTCTTCGGCTACGAGGTCACCACCTGCCCGGAACCGTCGCTCCTCTCGCAGTACCTCCCCGAGGTCCGCCCGCAGCTGCTGTTCGCGGTGCCCCGGGTGTGGGAGAAGATGCACGCCGGGGTGCTCGCGATCTCGGGTCGGGACGCCGAGGGACGGCGGGCGCTCGACGCCGCGCTCGCGGTCGGGGAGCGCGAGCAGGAGCATCGAGCCCGGGGCGAGCCGCTGCCCGAGGCGCTGGCGGCCGAGTACCGGGCCCACGCGCCGACGCTCGCGTTCGTTCGCGAGACCCTCGGCGTCGACGCGGTGCAGGCCGCGCTCAGCGGGGCGGCACCGCTCCCTCGCGAGGTCCTCGTCTTCTTCCGGTCGCTCGGCCTCGAGCTGTCGGAGATCTACGGGCTGTCCGAGTCGTCCGGGCCCATGACGTGGGAGCCGTTTCGAGTCAAGGTCGGCACCGTCGGACGCGCCATCCCCGGCTGCGGGGTGCGTCTGGCCGAGGACGGCGAGGTGCTGGCTCGGGGCGGGAACATCTTCCGCGGGTACCTCAACGACGCCGAGCGGACCGCGGAGGCCCTCGACGAGGAGGGCTGGCTGCACTCCGGCGACATCGGCCAGCTCGACGCCGACGGCTACCTGCGGATCGTCGACCGCAAGAAGGAGCTGATCATCACCGCCGGGGGCAAGAACATCAGCCCGGCGAACATCGAGGCGGCGCTGAAGGCCTCGCCGCTGATCGGGCAGGCCTGCGTCATCGGCGACGGTCGGCCCTTCGTGTCGGCGCTGCTCGTGCTCGACCCCGAGGTGACACCGGCGTGGGCCAAGACCCATGGTGTCGACGCCGACTCGCTCGAGGCCCTCGCCCACGACCCGGCGGTGCACGCGGAGGTGGAGCGCGAGGTCGGTGCCGCCAACGAGCGGTTCTCGAGCGTTGAGCGAGTGAAGCGCTTCACGGTGCTCGGCCAGGAGTGGCTCCCTGACTCGGAGGAGCTCACCCCGACGATGAAGCTGAAGCGGCGCGGGATCCACGCCAAGTACGCCGACGAGATCGAGGCGATGTACGACCAGCCGCGCTGACGGGGCACCGCCCCGGGTGGTCAGATCCCCTGCTGCGCCGCACCCGCCGCCACGACGAACAGCAACGCCGCCAGCACCCAGACCTGACCGGGCGTGCTGATCCACCGTGACGGGGCCCGGGCCGACGCCCAGGCGCGATTCAGCGATCGTTCCCGAGCGCCGGCGATGATCCACACCGCGAGCCCGACGCCGAGACCGGCCCCGAAGTAGCCCGTCGCGAGATGCAGCCGCTGGACCGCTCCGGCGTGGCAGGCACCGGTCGGGTCCGCGGTCGTCGACCGGTCCTGG
The DNA here is from genome assembly GCA_035948415.1 of Acidimicrobiia bacterium. Taxonomy (NCBI): domain Bacteria; kingdom Bacillati; phylum Actinomycetota; class Acidimicrobiia; species Acidimicrobiia bacterium. Next base: position 21,875 of record DASZJD010000017.1, read on the forward strand.
CCGAGTGCGCCGACCGTGGTCCCACACTGCACCGGGGCCGGGCCCGTCCCCGCGACGGCGAAGCTGGTCAGGAGGAAGTAGAGCGAGAGCACCACGCCGAGGAGCAGCGCCACGCCGATGACGCGTTCGTGGTGGAGGCGGATGTCCCGACCCACCGCTTCTCAGCTCGCGTGTCGCAACGGCCGGCCTCCGATCAGCGCCGCGCCGGCTTCTTGGTGGGTGTCGGAGCGTCGTTGGGCAGGAGGCGATAGTCCGGGTTCAGGATGATGAGCTGTCCGGAGCGCGTACCGACGATCCCGTCGATGACGACACGCGCACCAGGCTCGATGCCGGCGATGTGTCGCCGTCCCAGGAAGACGACCGTGATGCGGCCCGTCCCGTCGGTGATCGTGCACTCGAGCGTCGGCTGACCGGCCCACGGCTGCACCCGGAGGGCGTGCACGCGACCGGCGATGCGGACCCGTTGCCGCTCGCGCACCGTGTCGATCGGCACCGCACCCTCGACCTGAAGCTCGGGCTTCGGGCGCTCGGCCTCGACGGGGGCCGTGGGCCGCCGACGAGGGATCCGGGGTCGGCGGTGATGCGGGGACGGCGTGACCCGGTTCTGACCGAGGTGGAACGGAACGATGGTGACGTTGGCGTGCGGCAGCTCGCTGATGACCGCGGCCATCGTGTCAGCCGTCCGGTCGTGGAGCCACCGGTGCCAGAAGCGGTTGTAGTCGCGCCGAGGAAGGAGCACCGTGGCCTCGGTCTCGCCGTCGGCGACGACCTCGGCGACCACGTCGAGCGCGGCGCGGGCGATCCTCCGATCTGGGATCTCGAGGAGGTCCAGCGGGAGCTGGGTCAGCCCGAGGCGACGCCAGTTGACGGCGAGGTCCTCGGTGCGGACGGGGTCGAGGTCGAAGTGGACCGCGCGCAGCTCATCGGGCATGAGCGTGCGCGCGTACTGGATGGCTCGGGCCGCGGCCAGGTCGAGCGTGTCAACGAACACGATCACGACGTGGCGGCGCAGGATCGGAGCCTCCGCCGCCTGTGGGGCGTTCTCCTCGAGCTCGACGGCCTCGGCCTCGTACTGCTTGTTCAGGCGCGTCAAGCCGTAGACCATGATCGGGACGAGCACGATGATGACCCAGGCGCCCAGGATCGAGCCCGCCGGCTTGAACTTGGTGATCGCGATGATCACGTCGACGGCCCCCGAGAGCACCGCTCCCGTGGCGTTGATGAAGAGGCCCTTGCGCCAGCCCGGTTCCTTGAGCCGCACGTGGTGTCTCGCCATCCCGGCCTGCGAGAGCGTGAACGACGTGAACACGCCGATGGCGTACAGCGGGATGAGGCGGTCGACCTTGGCGTCGGTGATGACGACCAGCACGATCGACGCCGCCGCCAACGCGATGATGCCGTTCGAGAAGACGAGGCGATGGCCGCGCTTGGTGAGCTGGCGGGGCATGAAGTTGTCGCCGGCGTGGAAGCTGGCCAGGCGGGGGAAGTCGGCAAAGGACGTGTTGGCCGCGAGGATCAGGATCAGCGTCGTGCCCGCCTGGAGGCAGTAGTACAAGGCGTGGCCACCCGGGCCGCCTCCGAAGACGACCTTGCCGATCTGGGAGATGACGGTCGGGGTGCCCTTGGCGTAGGGCGCGACGTGCATGTGGGCGGCGAGCAGCGACAGCCCCAGGAACATGGCGCCGAGCGTGGAACCCATGATGACCAGCGTGGTGCGGGCGTTCCGCCACTCGGGGACCCGGAACGCAGGGACCCCGTTCGAGATGGCCTCGACCCCGGTGACGGCGGCCCCGCCGGAGGCGAAGGCGCGGAGCACGACGAACAGCGTCGCCCCCATCAGGAAGCCACTGCCGCCGTGGCCGATGTGCACCAGGCCCGGGTGATGGAGCGACTCGACGGGTAGGTGTCCGAGCATCAGCTTGCCGATGCCGATGCCCAGCAGCGCCAGCATCGAGAAGATGAAGAAGTACGTCGGCACTGCGAACAACCGCCCCGACTCGCGGACGCCTCGGAGGTTGCCGAAGGCGATGAAGAGGATGAAGAACACCGAGAGCGGCACCGCGTACGGGGCCAGCGACGGCGAGACCGAGGTGAGCGCCGCCGTGCCCGCGGCCACCGACACCGAGACGGTGAGCACGTAGTCGGTGAGCAGCGCGACACCAGCGACTTGGGCCGGCAAGAGCCCGAAGTTGTCGCGCGTCACGATGTAGGCGCCGCCCGCGCTCGGGTAGGCCTTGATCGTCTGTCGATACGAGAGGATCAAGAAGGCCAGCACCACGAGCAGCACGATCGTGATGGGCATCACGAGCGCGAAGGCGGCGATCCCGACGAAGGGAACCAGGTGGGTGAGGATCTGCTCGGTCCCGTAGGCGACCGAGGAGAGGTTGTCCGAGGCGAAGACGGCCAACGCGGTCGGCTTGCCGAGACGCTCGTGGACGAGCTGCTCGGTGTTCAGTGGCGGGCCGAGCAGCCGGTTCTTGATCCGATACCCGAGGGTCTCGGGTACGTCATAGGAGGTGGGCACCGGCCGCGGCCCGGGGAGCGTCGTCGGGTCGGGCGTCCGAAGGTCGGCTTCGGTCTTCATGAGTCTCCTGGACGGGTCGGGACGCCGCGGCGCCGTCGCGGCGAGTCTTGCATCATCGAAGGCCGGGCCGGACTCGGGTGTGCCAGGATCGACGGGTGCACATCGTCGTCGTCGGGTGCGGGAGGGTGGGCTCCGGGTTGGCCGTCGCGCTCGAGGGAGACGGCCACAGCGTGGCCATCATCGACAAGAACCCGGCCGCCTTCCGCCGGCTCCCACCGGGATGGAGCGGCCGGGCCGTGCACGGCTTCGGCTTCGACCGGGACCACCTCGAGGCCGCCGGCGTCCACGACGCGACCGCCCTCGCGGCGGTCACGAGCGGCGACAACTCCAACATCCTGGCCGCCCGCATCGCTCGCGAGACCTACGAGGTCCCGCGGGTGGTAGCCCGCATCTACGACCCCCGCCGGGCCGTGATCTACCAGCGCCTCGGGATCGCAACCGTTGCCACCGTCACGTGGACCACGGACCAGGTCATGCGTCGACTCTTCGAGGACAACACGGTCACCGAATGGTCGGAGCCCAGCGGGGAGGTCGTCCTCGTGGAACGGTCCTTGCCCGACGCATGGGCCGGTCGCAGCTTGGACAGCCTCGCCGACGACGCCCGGTTCCGGCTGGTGTCGGTGACCCGCGCCGGCCATGCGGCGCTCGCGACCCAGGGTCTCGTCGGGCAGGAAGGCGACCTCTTGCATGTCGCGGTTCGCAAGCAGGACATGGACGAGCTGACGCGAGTGCTCGCGAATCCACCGACGACGCCTGGTCACTGACATGAAGGTGGCGATCGCCGGTGCGGGGAACGTCGGGACATACATCGCGGGCGACTTGCGCGAGGCCGGCCACGACGTGCTCCTGCTCGACAAGAACCTGGACTTGGTCAACCGCTGTCGTCCGACCCTCGACGTCGAGTGGGTCGTCGCCGACGCCTGCGAGGTCAGCTCCCTGCACGCGGCCGGGGTCGAGGGTACCGATGTGATGGTCGCCGCGACCGGCGACGACGAAGACAATCTCGTGATTTCGTTGCTCGCCAAGCAGGAGTTCGCGGTTCCGAGAGTGGTGGCCCGGATCAACCACCCGAAGAACCAGTGGCTCTTCAACGAGGCTTGGGGGGTCGACGTGTCGGTGTCGACTCCCCACCTGCTCAGCGCCCTGGTGGAGGAAGCAGTCTCGGTCGGCTCGCTGGTGCGGCTGCTGCAGTTCCGCGGTGGCCAAGCCCGGCTCGTCGAGGTGACGCTGGCTGAGGGCTCGCCCGCAGCCGGCCTCAGCATCGCCAACCTCGGTGTTCCCCGCGACGCCACCGTGGTCGCGATCGTTCGCGAGGGCCACGTCGTCGTGCCGCGCGGCGATACGGTCGTGGACGTCGGTGACGAGGTGCTGGTCCTGGTGACCCCAGAGTCGGAGGACCCGGTTCGGGCCATCCTGATCGGGGCCTGAGCGCGCGACGACCACAGGCCGCGCGGCACGAGCCGAACGCGATTACGGACGCGCCGGATTACGATCCGGTGAGTGAAATCGTCAGTGGCGTCGATGTTCTCACGAGCGAGGACAGGACGACGGTGGATGAGCACCGTCAGATCCCGGCTGCCCTGAGCGAACGCTTCGGGCTGAAGGACCTCGCCGTTGCCGTCGTGGGTCCTGTCGCGGTGGCCGTGGTCGTTCTGCCCTTTCGGGACCAGATCCGCACGCCCAACGTCGCGCTCGTGCTCGTCCTGGCCGTGCTCGTCGCGGCCATCGTCGGCGGTCGACTCGGCGGGGCGATCGCCGCCGTCGTCGCCGCGGGCTCGTTCGACTTCCTCTTCACGCGGCCCTACTACTCCCTCTCGATCAACAACGGGGACGACGTCCAGACCTTCGTCCTCTTGCTGGCGGTGGGGCTCGTCGTCGGGGAGATCGTCGCCCGCAGCCGCCGGAGCTACGCCGTCGCTCGCCGAAGTCGTCGGGAGGCCGAGCACCTGCGGCGCCTCGCTGAGCTGGCGGCCGGCGGCGAGTCGGCCGGGCGGCTGGTCGCCGTGGTGCAGAACGAGCTGACGACGATCCTCGACCTCAAGAGCGCTCGATTCGAGCGTCCCCCGTTCCGCAGCGCGCTTCCCCAGCTCCGGCACCGCGGTGTTCGCGTCGACGTGGGGGCGCCCGACGATCACGCCTTGAAGAGTCAGCTGGAGCTGCCTGTGCGTGGGGGCGGCCGCCTCGTCGGGCGGTTCGTCCTCACGATGGCCGCCGACGGCAGCGGGATCCAGCTCCCGGCCGAGAGCCGGGCCCTCGCGGTTGCGCTCGCGGACCAGCTCGGCGCCGCCCTCGTGAGGAGTGGCGAGGGCAACGAGTGACCCCGCGCCCGATGATGGGCCAGGGAGGCGGGTCACGGGGGAGCGAGCGCGCCGAGGATCCGAGGCTCGATCGCAGCGATCGTCTGCGCTGAGGGTCGCTGGCCGTTCCGAGCGTCCACGAGGTAGAAGGTGTCGACGACCTCGTGGCCGAGTGTGGCGATCTTGGCGAGGCGGATGTCGAGCCCGGCGTCGCGGAGCGCGCCGGCGATCCGGTAGAGCACCCCCACGCCGTCGGGAGCTCGGACCTCGACGATGGCCGCTGTCGGTGACTCCTCCCCGTGGACGAGGACTCGTGGCGCCGCGGGCTGGGCGGCGGTCGGGAGCCGCAGACGGCCATACGCGCGAGCCCGCTCGGCCAGGCGGCCGTCGAGGTCGAGTCGGTCCTCGACGGCGGCCGCGAGTTCATCCGCGAGCTGAGCCGCTTCGACCGGCTTGCCGAACGCGGGTTCGACCTCGAACTCGGCGACGGCCACGTCGGGGCTGGACGCGGCGCGGGCGGAGCGGACGTCCTGACCGTGGAGCGCCAGGAGGCCGACGCTGGCCGCGAACAGCCCGGGCCGGTCGCGGCCGACCACTCGGACGGTGCCATCGCGCACCTCCACCGTCGGCTGCAGAGGGGGTGGGCCCGGCGGCGGCTCGATGGTTGGACCCGGGTGGCCTCGCTCGGTCGGAGCCCCGAGGTGGGCTCGCACGCCCTCGACGAGATCGCCGACGAGGGTCGCGCGCCACGGGGTCCACGCGGTCGGGCCCGTCGCGAGGGAATCGGCTTCGGTGAGGGCGTGGAGCAGCTCGAGGGTCGTGACCGAGCCGACCTCGGCCGCGACGGCCTCGAGCGTCGCGGGATCCGCGAGGTCACGGCTTGTCGCCACCATCGCGAGCAGGAGGTGCTGGCGAACGAGCTGCGCGAGGAGCTCGACGTCCTCGGGATCGAAGCCCATACGGCTGGCGATGGTTCGGACGAGTCCGACCCCAGCGTCGGTGTGGTCGCCGGGGTAGCCCTTGCCGAGGTCGTGCAGAAAAGCACCCACGAGAAGGAGGTCCGGCCGTTCGACCCGACGGGTGAGGGCGGCGGCCCGCGCGGCGGCCTCCATGAGGTGCCGGTCGACCGTGAACTGGTGGAAGGCGTTGCGTTGCGGGCGGCTGCGCACCGGCTCCCATTCAGGGATCAGGCGGGTGACGAGGTCGTCCTGATCGAGCGTCTCGAGGACCGGGACGACCTCCCGCCCTGCACCGAGGAGCGAGACGAAGGCCTCGCGCGCGTCGTCGGGCCAGCGATCCGTCAGCGCGGGGGAGCGCGCGGCCAGCTCGTGTCGCGTCGCCCGCTCGATCGGGGCGCCGACGTGCGCCGCCGCCGCGGCGATCCGGGGGAGCGTCGCGGCGTCGCTGCTCAGGGCGGGGTCGAGGAGCGTCACCTCGCGGTCGCGGAGCACGATGCCGCGTCCCAACTCGATGTCGCCGCCGGCCGACGACCGCCGCGGGGGTCCCTCGATCCAGGATCGGACTCGCTGCCATGCGTCGTCGGTGTGCCACGCGATCACGCGGGCGGCCATCGCGACCCGACGCATGAGCACGTCCGCGTCCGGATCTCCGAGCTGGCTGGCGACCTCGTCCTGTTGCTCGAGGCCCAAGGTGTTCGATCGGCGGCTCGTGACGCGCTGGAGCGCGACGCGGACCTCGAGGAGCGTTTCGCGGGCTTGGATCACGGCCCCGTCGAAGCTCACGACGTCGGTCGCCGCCGCGACGGCAGCCAGCGTCGTGACATCCCGCAGCCCTCCGTGACCCTCTTTGAGGTCGGGCTCGAGGAGGAACGCCACGTCGCCGGCGGTGGCGTGGCGCGCCGCCGTCGCCCGGTCGAGGGCCGGGAGTCGCCGAAGGGCGTGCTCGCGCCAGGCGGCGTGGATTCGCTGGATCAGGGCGTCGCCGAGGGCCTCGTCGCCGACCACGACCCGGGCGTCGAGGAGCCCGACCGCCACCCGCAGGTCGTCGTGGGCTCCCGCCAGCGCCTGCCGGAGCGTTCGGACGCTGTGGTCCACCCGTAAGCCGACGTCCCAGAGCGGGTACCAGAGGCGGTCCGCCACGTCGGCGACCTCGTGGCGGCCCTCGTGCAGGAGCAGGATGTCGAGGTCGCTGCCCGGGCACAGCTCGCGGCGGCCGTAGCCGCCGACGGCGACGACGGCGAAGCCGGGCTCGTCGGGCACGAGGTCGCGGACCCACTGGTCCACCAGCGAGGCGTAGGAACGGCCGAAGGCACTGCCCCGCAACGAGCGGTCGCGGAGCAGTGCCTCCAGCCTGGGCTCAGAGTGCGTCCGAACCGGCCTCTCCGGTGCGGATCCGCACCACGGTCTCGATCGGCATGATCCAGAGTTTGCCGTCTCCGATCTTGCCGGTGCGAGCCGTGCTGATGATGGCGTTCGCCACCTTCTCCGCGTCGCCGTCGTCGACGACGACCTCGACGCGGACCTTCGGCACGTAGTCCACCGTGTACTCGGCTCCCCGGTACACCTCGGTGTGCCCACGTTGACGGCCGTGCCCCCGCGCCTCGGAGATGGTCATCCCCGAGACATCGAGCGCCCGCAGCGCGTCGGTGACCTCCTCGAGCTTGAAGGGCTTGATGATTGCAACGATCAGCTTCACAGCCCCTCCAGTCAGCTGAGGTCGGTGGTGGTGGACGATGGTGCCGGACCGGCCGTCCCGACGGGCATCGAGGCCGGGATCCCTGGGTGCTCCTCAGTCTTCAGCACGAAGTCCGGGTAGCAGACCTGGCCGAACTCGCCCTCGTCGGTGCCGGCGATCTCGACCTCCGGCGACACCCGGATCTTCATGAAGCGCTTGGCCACCGTGAAGATCAGGAACGTCACTCCGAAGGCCCAGCCGAACCCGACTCCGGCGTCGATGACCTGCGCGAGGAGTTGGTTCGCGCCGCCACCGTAGAAGAGCCCGACCACCGCATGCGGGATGCCGTTCCACCCAACCGCCTTGTCGGGGTACGTCCCGTCGGCCAGAAGGCCTACCGAGAGGAGGCCCCACACGCCGCAAAAGCCGTGGACGGCGATCGCACCGCAGGGGTCGTCGATCTTGCAGCGCCGGTCGAGGAACTCGACCGCGTACACGACGACGAACCCGGCGACGACCCCGATGACCACGGCTCCGGCTGGTGACACGAAGGCGCAGGGCGCCGTGATCGCCACCAGTCCAGCCAGCATGCCGTTACAGGTCATCGAGATGTCGGGTTTCCCCCACTTGGCGTTGGTCCAGGCCATGGCCACAACCGCGCCGGCCGACGCCGCAAGGAGCGTGTTGACGGCCACGACCGAGATCCGCAGGTCGGTCGCCCCGAAGGTCGACCCCGGGTTGAAGCCCATCCACCCGAAGGTGAGGACCAGCGTCCCGATCACCGCGTACCCCAGGTTGTGGCCGGGGAAGGCCCTTGGTGTCCCATCCTCCTTGTACTTCCCGATCCGGGGACCCAGGATCATGGCGAGCGCAAGGGCCGTCCACCCCCCGGTGGCGTGCACCACACCGGAGCCGGCGAAGTCGACGGCGCCGTTACCCAGGTGCACGGAATGGCCGAGCTGCGACAGGAACCCGCCGCCCCACATCCAGTTGCCGTAGATGGGGTAGATGACGGCACCCATCGCGATCTCGGCGAGGATGAACCCGGCGAAGCTCACCCGCTCGGCGATCGCGCCGATGATGATGTAGCCGGCGGTCTCCATGAACACGACCTGGAACAGGAAGAACGCAATGACACCGACGTCGTAGCTGTTCCCGGACTGCAGGAAGAAGCCGCGCACGCCGATCAGGCCAGCGGTGCCGTGGCCGAAGATGCCGTTCAGCGGTGACGCGCCGCCGAGGTTGCTCACTGGTGAGATGCCGCCGAACTGGAACGCGAAGCCCACGGCGTAATACGCGAGCAGCGCGATCACGAACGACGACAAGTTCATCATCATCATATGGCCGGCGTTTTTGGCTCGTGTGAGGCCGGTCACGAGGAAGGCAAAGCCAACCTGCATGAACAGCACCAAGAAGCCCGTGATGAGCAGCCACACGAAGTTGATCGACACCCCGAGATGACCGGTGACGTTGGCAAGCTTGTTGATGCCTACCTGCGACAACGGCACCGTCTTCGGTCCGCCGTTCACGACGGCGTTGTCCGCTGCGACGCCGGTCTTCGTCCCAATCGGGTCGGCGTGGTGGCTGTAGGTGCTCACCGCGAACAGTGCGATGAACGTCAGCAGTGTCATCGCGACCAGTTTTTGGAACGTGGTCACGGTCGTTCCTCCCCTCCCGCCTCCAGGTGGAGGCGTCTCCCGGGCGCGGCTCCTCCACGCCGAGCCGGACGCTAAGAAGGCAGTGGGTCTCGGCCGTCTCCCGTCGATGAATCGACGGTTACGGAAATCCGTCGGATATCTGACGGCAAGCGCGAGGGCCGTCAGCCGCGGTTGAAGTCGATCAGCCCGCCCGAGCGGTGGTCCGCACCCGGCGACGACGGGCGACGGCCAGGTCGGCGAGATCACCGATGATGGCGGCGAGGCGGAAGTCCTTCGGGGTGTACACGGCCGCCACGCCCGCGGCCTTGAGCGCCGCCCGGTCGGCATCGGGGATGATCCCGCCCACGACCACGGGGGCGTCGACGCCGGCGTCGCGCAGGCGCCGCGTCGTCTCCGGCACGAGCTCGCGGTGGGAGCCCGAGAGGATCGACAGGCCGACCACGTCCACGTCCTCGTCTCGGGCCGCGGCGGCGATCTGCGCGGGGGTGAGGCGGATCCCTTGGTAGATCACTTCCATTCCGGCGTCACGGGCGGCCACCGCGAGCTGCTCGGCGCCGTTCGAGTGCCCGTCGAGGCCGGGCTTGGCGACGAGGAGCCGGAGCGGGCCGCCGAGCTCGGCGGCGGCGGCCTGGACCCGGTCCCGGACCGACCGCAGATCGCCGGTCGGCGGGCTCACCGCGGCCCCCACGCCGGTCGGCGCCCGGTACTCGCCGAAGATGTCACGGAGGGCGTCGGCCCACTCTCCGACGGTTCCCCCGGCCTGAGCCAGCGCGATCGTCGCCGGGACGAGGTTCTCGTCGCTCGCCGCGGCGCGGCGGAGGGTGTCGAGCCCGGTCCGGACGGCGGCGTGGTCGCGCTCCGCCCGCCACCGCTCGAGGTGCTCGACCTGGGCGGCCTCGGCGGCCGGATCGACGACCAGGATGTGCTCGGCGTCCTCGGTGACGAGCGGCGAGGCCGCGGTCTCGGTGAACGCGTTGACGCCGACGACGGTGAGCTCCCCGTCCTCGAGCCGCCGGCGACGCTCGGCGTGGCTCCGGACCAAGCGTCCCTTCATGGCGTCGATCATCTCGAAGGCACCGCCGCCGTCGAGGACCCACTGGAGCTCGGCCGCGGCCGCCTCCTCGAGCTCGGTGGTCTTGGCCTCGACGACGGTCGAGCCCTCGAAGAGGTCCGCGTACTCGAGCAGGTCGGTCTCGTACGCGAGCACCTGCTGGATGCGCAGCGACCACTGCTGGTCCCAGGGTCGCGGCAGGCCCAGCGCCTCGTTCCACGTTGGCAGCTGCACCGCCCGGGCCCGAGCGTCCTTCGAGAGCGTCACCGCGAGCGCCTCGAGCACGATCCGCTGCACGTTGTTCTCGGGCTGGGCCTCCGTGAGGCCGAGGGAGTTGACCTGCACCCCGTATCGGAACCGGCGCAGCGACTCGTCGGTGACGCCGTAGCGCTCGGCGGTGAGGCGGTTCCAGAGCCGTCCCATCGCCCGGAGCTTGCACATCTCCTCGACGAACCGGATCCCGGCGTTCACGAAGAACGAGAGGCGACCCACGACGAGCGGCAGCTCCTCGGGGCCGACCTGACCGGACTCGCGGACGGCGTCGAGGACCCCGAGCGCGGTGGCCAGGGCGTAGGCGACCTCCTGGACCGGCGTGGCCCCGGCCTCCTGGAGGTGGTACGAGCAGACGTTGATCGGGTTCCAACGAGGAGCGTGGCGGACGGCGTGACAGACGAGGTCGACGGTCAGTCGCCGCGACGGCTCCGGCCCGAAGATGTAGGTGCCGCGGCTCAGGTACTCCTTCACGATGTCGTTCTGGGTCGTCCCGGCCAGGCGAGCAGGGTCGTCGCCGCGCTCCTCGGCCAGCGCCAAGTACATGCCGAACAGCCACATGGCGGTGGCGTTGATGGTCATCGAGGTGTTCATCTCCTCGAGGGGGATCCCGTCGAAGAGGGTGCGCAGCTCGCCGAGGTGCGGGACGGGCACGCCCACCTTCCCAACCTCGCCGCGCGCGAGCGGGTGGTCCGGGTCGTAGCCAGTCTGGGTGGGCAGGTCGAACGCGACTGAGAGCCCGGTCTGGCCCTTCGCCAGATTGGTCCGGTACAGCTCGTTCGACGCGGTGGCGGACGTGTGACCGGAGTAGGTCCGCATGAGCCACGCCCGGTCCTTCATGGGCTCCATTCTCGCCGCTCCGGCGGCCGGCGACGACTCCCGAGGAGCGCCGGGGACCGCGCCCGGCGGGCGGGGGTCAGCGCCGGTACTCGTAGAACCCGGCCCCGGACTTGCGGCCGTAGCGCTCGGCGCTGACCATGCGGCGCAGCAGCGGCGCGGGCGCGTAGTTCGGTTCCTGGAACTCGGCGTAGAGGGCCTCCAGGATGGCCAGGCTGGTGTCGAGCCCCACGAGGTCGAGCAGCTCGAGCGGGCCCATCGGGAAGTTGCAGCCGCCCTTCATCGCCGCATCGATGTCGTCACGGCTGGCGACGCCGGCGTCATAGAGCTTCACGGCGTTGTTGAGGTACGGGAACAGGAGCGCGTTCACGATGAACCCGGCCTGGTCCCGGACGTCGACGACGGCCTTGCCGCACGCCTCGGCGAACGAGCGGGCGGTCCGGATCGTCTCGTCCGAGCTCGTGATCGCCCGGACCACCTCGACGAGCGCCATCACCGGCGCGGGGTTGAAGAAGTGGATCCCGCACACCCGGTCCGGCCGACCCGTCTCCATGGCGAGGTCGACGACCGGCAGCGTCGAGGTGTTCGTGGCCAGCACCGCCGGCTCGGCGCAGACGCGGTCGAGCTCGGTGAAGAGGTGCCGCTTCGTGGTCAGGTCCTCGATCACCGATTCGAGCACGAGGTCGCATTCGCCCAGCTCACCGAGGTCGGTGACGACCCGGAGGCGTTCCAGCGTGGCGGTCCGCTCGACGTCCTCGAGCGTGCCCCGGTCCACCTGCTTGGCGAGGGACTTCTCGATGCTGGCCGCGAGGGCATCGGCGCTGGACTGGGCCCGGCTGCGCACGACGACCTCGAAGCCGGCCTTCGCCGCCACCTCGGCCACGCCCGCCCCCATGATCCCGGAGCCGACGACCCCGACGCGCTTGACCTCCATGCCCTGGTCTCCTCCCTCGACGGGAAGGCGTCAGGTTACCGCCCGGTAGCAAGTCGTCGCAGGCGAAGGAGCCCGGCCCCGGCCAGCACCGGGCCGCCGAGCAGGAGCTTCGCGGCCGCGATCCAGAGCGTGACCGTCTCGCCGGCGTCCCCGGTGTCGACGACGAGCAGCACCGTGGCCAGCGCGACCCCGAGGACCAGGAGCGCGATCCCGGCCGCCACCGCCGCCCGCGCCCGACCCGAAGTCCGGAACAGCGGCTCTCGCGAGACGACGGGCGCGGCCGCGGCGGGCACCGGGCCCGGGCGATGCCGCCGGTCGTACGCGGCCCGGGCCCTCGGCCGGATGAGGGTCTGGTAGGCGAGGGTCAGGTCCTTGAACTGCTCGACGGCTCGGGCGTCCCCCGGGTTGCGGTCGGGGTGCAGGCGCTTGGCGCGGTCCCGGAACGCGGCCCCGATCTCGTCGGCCGTCGCCGTCGGCGGCACGCCGAGGACCTCGTAGAGGTCGCCTCGTCGCACGGTCACCGACGTCACGGCGCCAGTATGGGCCGCCGGCCCGACGGCCGCGAACGCGAGCCGCCTAGAGTGCGCTGATGGCGGCGGCCAAGCGCGCCGTGCGCGGGGTGGGGACGCTCGCGCTCATCGGCGGCGGCGAGTGGAGCGATGGCTGCCGTGGCTTCGACACGGACCTCCTGGCGGCCGCGCGAGCCGAGGAGGTCGTGGTCCTCCCGTCGGCCGCGGCGTTCGAGCATCCCGAGCGCGTCGCCGAGCGGGCGTCCGCGTACCTGGCCTCGCTCGGCGCCGCGGCCCGACCGCTCATGGTGCTGCACCGGGCCGAGGCCGAGGACGCCCAGGTGGCGGAGGTCGTGCGCCGGGCGCGCTTCGTGTACCTCTCGGACGGCTCGCCCCTGCACCTGCGGTCCGTGCTCAAGGACTCGGCGCTCTTCGAGGCCATGCTCGCCTCGTATCACGGCGGCGGCGTCCTCGCCGCGTCGGGCGCCGGCGCCACGCTGCTCTGCGACCCGATGGTGGACCCGCGCGGCGGCGCCTACACCGTCGGCCTGGGCCTGGTCGCGGGCCTGGCGGTGTTCCCGTACCACGGCAGCGCCGCCGACCACCTGCGCGAGCGCTCCATCGACTTGCTGCCCGACCGGGCCCGGCTCGTCGGCGTCGACGAGCAGACCGCGTTGGTGCGGGACCCGACCGGCACGTGGCGGGTCGCTGGCGCGGGCGCCGTCACGGTCTACGCGGGCCGCGACGTCGCCCGGTTCGCCGCCGGCGCGGTGGTCGAGGGGCTCGAGGGGCTGTAGGGCTAGCTGCTCGGCGGCGGGGCGCCGCCCGTCGTGATCCGGACCGCCTTGATCACGACCGGCGTCGTCGGCGGTCCGTCCCCGCTCGCGGGCGCGAACGACTCGATCTTCTTCGCCACCGCGAGCCCCTTCGTGACCCGGCCGATGACGGCGTAGCTGGCGGGGAGCGCCGCCCCCTGCGCGCCGGTCACGATGAAGAACTGCGAGTCGGCGCTCCCCGCCGGCGCCGCACTGGACTTGGCGAAGGCGACCGTGCCGACCGGGTAGGTCGGGCGGCCGGCCTGGGTCGTGGGCGTCTCGGCCTGGATCGTGTATCCCGGCCCGTTGTTCGCGGTCTGGTTGGTCTGGTCGGGGCTGCCGGCCTGCACGACGAAGCCCTTGACGGCCCGGACGAACGCCAGGTTGTCGTAGAAGCCCTGGTTGGCGAGGGCAACGAAGTTGTTCACCGCCTTCGGGTACTGCTGGGTGTCGAGGGCCAGCTGGATCGTGCCGCAGGTGGTCCGGACGGAGGCCTGGTAGGTGACATTGGTGCTGACGCCGAGCGTGGGGGCGCTCAGGTGTGTCGCCTTGGGCGGCGGCCTGCTGGCGCTCTGGCAGGTGACGGCGCCGGCGGAGCTCGAGCCACCCCCGCCGCTCACCGCGAGCACGACGAGCACGACGACGACGGGCACACCGAGGATCGCGAAGCGTCGCCCCGTCCGCATGGTGCGCCGTCGCTTGGCTGCCCGCTCCTCGTACTCGCGGCGGGCCTCGCGGTTCAGGCGCTGGCGCTCGCGCTTCGACGCCTTCGACACGGTGGCGCAGTCTAGGGAAGGCGATTCGACGGTCGCTCGGCGGCCGCGGCGGTCGACCGACGGCGACCACGTCGCCGGGTGATCGATCGGCGGAGGAACCCTCAGCGTCTCGGCCGGGGGCCGCCGGTACGATCGGAGGTCGTGAGCCTCGTCGTGCAGAAGTACGGGGGCACCTCGGTCGCAGACCCCGCCCGCATCAAGGCCGTCGCTGACCACATCGTGGCGACTCGGCAGGCGGGCTCCGAGGTCCTGGTCGTTGTGTCAGCGATGGGTTCGACGACCGACGAGCTTGAGCGGCTCGCGATGGAGGTCTCGGCGACACCATCGGCCCGCGAGCTCGACATGCTGCTCACGGCGGGCGAGCGGATCTCCATCGCGTTGCTGTGCATGGCGATCATCGACCGCGGCGAGCACGCCGTGAGCTTCACCGGCTCCCAGGCCGGGATCCTGACCGACACTTCGCACGGACGAGCCAAGATCGTCGAAGTGCGGGCGGAGCGACTGCGGGACGCGCTCGCCTCCGGCTCCATCGCGGTCGTCGCCGGGTTCCAGGGGGTCTCGACGACCTCGGACATCACGACCCTGGGCCGGGGCGGCTCGGACACGACCGCGGTCGCGCTCGCCGCCGCGCTCGACGCCGAGATGTGCGAGATCTACACGGACGTCGCCGGCGTCTACACCGCGGACCCCCGCCTCGTGCCCGAGGCTCGTCGGCTGGGCCGGGTGTCGTACGAGGAGATGCTCGACCTGGCGGCCACCGGTGGCCGGGTGCTGACGCTGCGCTCGGTCGAGTTCGCCCGCAACTACCACGTGCCGGTGCACGTCCGGTCCAGTTTCACGTGGGAGGCAGGGACGTGGGTCGGTGAGGAGGACTCTATGGAGCAGGCGATCATCTCGGGCGTGACCCACGACGTCTCCGAGGCGAAGGTGACGATCACGCGTGTGCCTGATCGCCCGGGTGTGGCCGCCAAGCTGTTCCGCACGCTGGCCGACGAATCCGTGAACGTCGACATGATCGTGCAGAACGTGTCGAGCGCCGGTCACACCGACATCTCGTTCACCGTCCCCCGCGAGGACCTGACGCGGGCGACGAAGGTCATGGACACGATCGTCGACGACCTCGAGGCGGCGGGTGTGACCCACGACGCCGACATCGGCCGGGTCTCGCTGGTGGGTGCCGGCATGAAGACCCACCCCGGGGTCGCCGCGGAGATGTTCGAGGTCCTAGCCAAGGAGGGCATCAACATCGAGATGATCTCGACGTCGTCGATCCGGATCTCCTGTGTTGTCGCGGCCCGCGACGTGGAGCCAGCCGTGCGTGCGCTCCACGCAGCCTTCGGGCTGGAGCGAGGCTGACGATGCGCGTCGGTGTCGTCGGCGCGACTGGGCTCGTGGGCACGGAGGTGCTGCGCGTGCTCGAGGAGCGGTCGTTTCCGGTCACCGAGCTGCGCGCCTACGCATCCCCTCGCTCGGAGGGTCGTCGTTTGTCGTTCGCCGGCCGCGAGGTCGTCTGCGAGCGACTGCGGGACGACTGCTTCGAGGGTTTGGAGCTCGTGATCGTCGACGTCGACGAGCCCCTCGCCGCCGAGTGGGCGCCTCGGGCGGTGGCGGCCGGGGCCCGGGTGATCGACAAGTCGTCGGCCTTCCGCATGGATCCTGCGGTGCCGCTCGTCGTGGCCGAAGTCAATCCCCACGACCTGGTCGACGCGGCCCAGGGGATCGTGTCGTGCCCGAACTGCACGACGATGGTGCTCGTGATGGCCCTCGCCCCGCTGCACCACGCCGCGGGGATCGAGCGCCTCGTCGTGTCGACCTACCAGTCGGTGTCGGGAGCCGGGCAGGCCGGCGTGCGCGAGCTCGCCGAGCAATGGACGAAGGGCGCTGGCCAGGAGGACGCGCTGCGCCGGGCCGGCGCCTCCCCAGACGGACTCGAGCCTGGCGACCTCTGGCCGGTGCCGATCGCCGGCAACGTCATCCCTCTCGCCGGCCGGCGGCAAGAAGGTGGCTACACGTCCGAGGAGTGGAAGCTCGTCCGGGAGAGCCGCAAGATCCTCCACGCGCCGGAGCTGCAGGTGAGCGCGACCTGCGTCCGGGTGCCGGTCTACGTCGGGCACTCGATGAGCGCCAACGTCCAGTTCTCTCGCGCGTTGCCGCGTGCCGAGGCCGCGGCGGTGTTGGACCGGGCTCCGGGCGTGAGGCTCGCGGCCGACGGCGACGGCGCGCCGACCCCGCTCGACGCTGCCGGCATCGACCCAGTGCTGGTCGGGCGCCTTCGCGAGGACCCGTCCCAGGATCGGACGCTCGATCTGTGGGTGACCGGCGACAACCTCCGCAAGGGCGCGGCGCTGAACGGCGTGCAGATCGCCGAGCTCCTGCTCGACCGCCGCTAGCAGCCAGGCCGGCGCTCAACGCGTCGTGACCGTCCGGACGGGTGATCCACGGCGGAGTCGCGGTTCAGCAGGGCTGGGGTGGTCGGGCTGCCGGGACTTGAACCCGGGACCTCTTCGTCCCGAACGAAGCGCGCTACCAAACTGCGCCACAGCCCGTGGCGGGCCGAGTGTAGCGGCCGCCCCGTTTGGCTCTTCGAGCGAGTTCAGCCTCGCCGGCCTCACGCGTTCGTTCGCCGCGCCAGGATGCGCTTCACGGCGCGGCGGAGCGTGCCCGCGTCGATCGGCTTCACGAGCTCGCCGTCGGCGTCTGCACGCTTGGCGAGGAAGCGATCGTGCTCCCGATCGAGGAGCAACAGGATCGGGACCTCCGGCACGCGTCCCGCCGACGCCTCGAGTCGGAGGTCGATCGCGACCGCGATCCCGCCCATGTTGCCGATCTGCAAGTCGCAGATCACGAGGTCGGGATGGCGCTCGGCGACGAGGTCGCGGACGTCCTGGCCCCGATCGACCTCGATCACCTCTTGATCGGCGCCCGCGAGCGCGTTGCGCACTTGGTTTCGGATCCAAGCGCCATCGGCGGCGACGAGGATGGTCGTCACGACCGAGACGTTACCGATCGCCCGGCGGGTCGGGCGATCGACTCGGGACGTCGCTCGGCGCCTCCGATGCCCCGGGTCCGTCGAAGAGCTGCGCCGCGACGGCGTCGAGGGCATGAAAGTCGACGACGTCGTGCGCGAGGGAGGCCACGTAGGCGACGGTCGTGGCCCCGATGCGGGTGCCCACGTCGGCGAGCTGGTGCCGCTCCCGCTGGCCAAGCGCGGCGTAGTCAGCGAGGTTCTCGTAGCGCCGGGCGAGGCGCGTGGCCGCGTCGCCGTCGGCGTGACGTAGATCGTCGGCACGGGCTCGCAGGCCGTCCACCGGGCCCTCGACGCCGAAGTCGGGGTGGACACGGTTGACGACGAGGGCGGTCACCTCCAGGTGCGAGGCCCGCAGCCGCCCGGCGAAGTACTCGGCCTCGTCGACGGCGTCTCGCCGGGGGGAGGTGATGAGAACGAAGCCGGTCGTCGGCGCGCTCAGCAGCGCGGCGACACGGGTCGCCCGGTCCCGAAAGCCTTGCTCCATGCCCTCGAAGGCCCGGAAGAAGGCGACGATGTCGTCGAGCACCTCGGCACCGATCACCTTCCCGATCGTCCGCAAGAAGCGCTGCACCGCGGCGCTCGCAACCCGCACGTAGGCACGCGTCGGCATCATGAGGAGGCGGAAGATCCGATTGTCCAAGAGCCGCAGGAGACGCTGCGGGGCGTCGAGGAAGTCGAGGGCGTGGCGCGAGGGGGGCGTGTCCACGACGATGAGGTCGTAGCCGCCGTCCTCGTGCAGCTCGTGCAGCTTCTCCATCGCCATGTACTCCTGCGTGCCGGACAGGGCACCGGCGATGTTTCGGTAGAAGCGGTTGTTCAGGATCCGCGCCGCCTGCTCCTCGTCCTGTGCGTAGCGGCGGACCAGCCCGTCGAAGGTGGCGCGGGTGTCGAGCATGAGCGCCGACAGCCGTCCCCCGCCCGGCGCCTCAGCGACGGCCCAGCGCTCGCGCGTGATCTCGTGCGCGCTGTCGCCGAGGTCGGCGAGCCCGAGCGTGTCCGCGAGGCGTTTGGCTGGGTCGATCGTCACCACGACCGCGTCACGGCCGCGGCGCGCCGCCGAGAGCGCGAGCACGGCCGCCGCCGTCGTCTTCCCGACGCCACCGGTGCCACAGCACACGACGACGTGGCCGCGAGTGACGAGATCGTCGAGCGAGCTCACACGGACTCCGGGAGGGCGGCGATCTCAGCCGCCAGCGCGTCGGCGAGGATGGCGACACTTTCGGGCCCGATCTCCCCGAAGAGGAACGGCAGGTGCAGCTGCGGCAGCGGCAGCCGGCGAGCCAGGCGACTGGCCTGCTCCTGGGCGAGCGCGTGGCGCTCGGCTCGGAACGACGCCGCCGCGTCCAGCGCCGCCGCCTCGTGCGGTGTGAGCGTGAGCCCGGCTGTCGCCGCGTCGCGGTCGGCGGTGACGCCGTCCATGTGGAGGCTTTCCGGCAGCTGGTTCACGACGACCGGGCCCAGCTTGACGCCCACCCGGTCCTCGAGCGCGAAGGCGGTGTCCACGAGCTCGTTGACCGGAGTCTCCTCGGGCAGCGCGACGAGCAGGACTCGACACCGGGTCGGGTCCTGCAGCATCGCGATCACGTCCTCGGCCTGCGATCGGACCGGTCCCACCCGTACGGCGTCGAGCAGGCCTCGAGGAGACAGGAGGAACGTGACGGCATGGCCGGCGGCGGGCGCGTCGATCACGATGAGTTCCGCGGCCTCGGCCCGCTCGAGCTGTTTGATCTTCCCGAGCACGAGAATGTCCTTCATGCCCGGCACCGCAGTGGCGACCACGTCCAGCGCGCCGGACCGCGCGAGTCGACGCGAGACGCGGCGCAGGCCGCGCTCCTCGAGGTACTCGACGAGGGCCTCGTCGGGGGCGAGTGTGCGGGCCCGCAGCCCGTCGCCGAGCTCCTGCTCGGCGTAGGTGAGGTCCGCGCTCCCGAACGCGGCCGCGAGCCCCGATTTGCCTTCGACCTCGACGATCAGCACGCTGACACCGGCGCGCGCGGCGGCCGTGGCTAGCGCCGCGGTCACGGTCGTCTTGCCCACGCCACCCTTGCCGGCCACGATCACGACGCGGGAGGCGGAGCAGAACTGCTCCACATTCATGCTCGACTCCGCACTGCCGCCCTCCGTGCTCGACGGTCATGCTACGAGAGGCATCGACGGGCGCGGCCCTCGACGAGTCGCAATCGTGCTGGTGGTGCTGGGCGCGCTCGCGCTCGGCGGCCTCGGCGCCGACACCGCCGCGGGTCTGACGGACGCGCCGCGCGCCACGGGGCCGTCGTCGGCCGTGCGCGCCCCTGCCGGGCGTCGCGGGATCGCGGTGGTGCAGCTCCAAGGCTTCCTCGACCCTCCCGTCGTCGCCCTCGCCCGTCGCGCCGTGGCCGATGCCAACGCATCGCGTTCGACCCTGCTGTTGATGCAGCTCAACTCGCGGGGCCCGCTCGCGAGCGACCTGGCGCCCTTACTGCGCGCCGTGCGACGGTCGCGCGTCCCCGTCGTGGTGTGGGTCGGCCCGTCGGGGGCGCACGCCGAGGGCGGGGCCGCGCTGCTCGCCGAGGCGGCGCCGGTGCTGTTCGTCTCGCAGGGCTCCGATCTCGGGCCGGCCTCGCCGGAGCGTCTCGACGAGCCGCACGCCCGCGCCCCGGCGGCGACGGCCGCCGAGCTCCGCACCCTCGCCGACAGCAACGGACGGGACGGCGGGCGAGCCGCCGGCCTGGCCCGAGCTCGGCTTGGTGCGGGCGCCGCCAGTCGGGCTCGCGTGACGAGCGGGGTCCGGCCGACGCTCGGGGAGGTCATCGTCACCCTCGACGGCCAGACCGTGCGCACCGGGGCCGGCCCGGACCGCCTGTCGACCGCACGGGTCATCGGCACCGGCCGGGGCCGGCGCCGACAGCCGAACCAGGACGTCGTCTTCTCCAGCCTCAGCCTCGGCGCCCGGATCCAGCACACCCTGATCAATCCCCGGGTGGCGTACCTGCTGCTCGTCGCCGGCGCAGCGCTCCTCGTGTTCGAGTTCTTCGCGGCCAGCGTCGGGTTCGCCGCCGCCGTCGGGGCCATCGCCGTGCTCGGCGCCGCCTACGGCTCCTCGCACCTCCCGGTGGCGTGGTGGGCCGCGGCGCTGCTCGGGCTCGGAGTGACCGCGCTCGCCGTCGACGTCCAGGCCGGTGGGGTGGGCTTCTGGACCGCGACCGGCACCGCCGCGCTGATCGGCGGCTCAGTCACCTTCGTCGGGGGGTCCACCCGGCTCCACGTTCCGTGGTGGGAGGTGCTGCTCGTGGTGACTGCGACACTCGTGTTGTTTGTGGGGGCCCTGCCGGCGTTTGTGCGCTCACGGTTCTCGACCCCCACCGTTGGGCGGGAGGGTCTGGTCGGCGAGGTCGGCCGGGCCGAGGTGGCGGTGGATCCGGACGGCGTCGTCACCATCCGAGGCAGTCGCTGGCGGGCCCGCACCAACAGGGCCACCCCGATCGACGCCGGCGCCAGCGTGCGGGTCGTTGCGGTCGACGGCCTCGTCCTGGAGGTCGAGCCCGAGAGCGGCGGGGCTCGCGACTATCGGGAGCGGGCCCGGCGCCGCCGCGGCGACGGCGCCGACAGCCCGGAGCCGGCCCGCTGACCGCGGCCGACCTCGCTGCTCTCCTCTCTCTTGTGTCTTGTCGCCCCTTTCTCGGTCGCCTCGCTTCCGGTCCGCTCCTCTTTCCTGTCCCGCGCGGCGGCGGTAGGGTCCGCGCGCTGGGCCCCCGAGGGGGCCGGCGAGGAGGGGGAGGGTGGCGCGGTTCGGCGTCGACGAGCCCTGGCAGCGCCAGGCCAGTTGTCGGGGCCCGGAGTCGGTGCTCTTCTACCCGCCCGCGGCGGCCGAGCCCCGTCCCGAGCGGGACGCCCGGGAGCGGCGAGCGAAGGCGATCTGTGCCACCTGCCCCGTCCGGTCGCCGTGCCTGACCTTCGCCCTCGACACCCGCGAGCCACACGGGATCTGGGGTGGCCTCAACGAGGCTGAACGCCAGGCTCTCCTGGAGCGGCGGGCGGGGTAGTCAGCGGGCGAGACCGCTGGCCGGACCCGGGATCCGCTCGTCGCCGCGCCGGCGAGTCACGCCCTGCCGGTCGAGCCAGCCGCAGATCGGCACGACGAACTTGCGGGTCGAGCCGAGCAGGTCCCGGATGTCCGCCACCGTCAGCCGACCCCGCCGCCGCAGCGCGTCGACGACGGTCCGGCGGGCGGCGTCGAGCGCACCCGCCGCCAGCACGACCCCGTCGACGTCAACGAGCGCTCCCTCGCGCACGAGCGCCCGCACCAACGCCGGGTCTCCAGCCTCCGACGGGCTCGGCGGGGCGAACGGGGCCGCCTCGAACGCGGCGAGGATGCGCTGACCCGCCGGCGAGGCCGCCGCCGACCCGGCGTGGCTGCGGTCCCGCACCGTCCCGCGGTCGACGACCAGGTCGGGGTCGTCGGCGAGCGCGGCGCGCAGCTGCGGCGGCGTCACCTGGAGCACCGCCGCCAGGCCCGCCAGGTCGAGCCCGCGCTCCTGCGGATGGGCCCGGTGGCGCTCCTGGACCCGCTGGTGCGCCTCCCGCTGGAGCGCCGCCAGGGCCTTCGTCTCGACGAGCCATCCCGCCCGGCGGCTGGCGAGGCCCCGCGCCACGAGGTCGTCGGCCAGCGTCTCGGTCTCAGCCGGCGACAGCCCGCCGGCCCGGGCCATACCGTCGGGGGTCAGCCACGGCGAGGCCGCGAGGAGGCGTTCCCCGAGGGGCAGGGCCAGCCGAGCGGGAGCGTCCTTGGACCGACGGGCCGGCAGCACGTCCACGACCTCGGCGCCGGCCACCGTCCGACGGCGGCCGAGGTCGCGCAGGACGAGCCGGTCACCCGGCGCGAGGGGGAGCGCGACCTCGAGGCGCAGCCGGCCGAGACGGCCGGCCGGGTCCAGGGGCCGGTAGGACGCTCGATGCTCACCCGATCCCACGGCGGCGTGGAGCCGGCGTCGACGCGTCGTCTCGTCGGCCATGAGCGGCGTCATGGCAACGTCCACGACGGTGGGCGTGGCCCACTGGCCGGGTCGGACGACGGCGTCACCTCGTCGGAGGTCGCGGTGCTCGACGCCGGCCAGGTTCAGCGCGACCCGGGCCCCGGGCCCGACGTGGTCGAGACGCCGGCCGGCGGACTCCACGGCGCGGATCCGCGCCCGGTGCGCGCCGGCCTGCACGTCCTCGTCGACCGCGAGCGCGCCGCCGGTGAGCGTCCCCGTGACGACGGTCCCGGCCCCCCGTGCCGCGAACACCCGGTCCACCCAGAGGCGCGGCCGCCCGACGTCTCTCGGCGGGGGCGCGGTGGCCAGCACGGCGTCGAGGGTCGCGCGCACCTCGTCGAGGCCTCGCTGCGAGATCGAGTCGCACACCACCACCGGCGCGTGCGCCAGCGGCGAGCTGGCGAAGCGCTCCTCGACCTCGAGCTGGGCGACGACCAGGGTCTCGGCGTCCACCGCGTCGGCCTTGGTGATCGCCACCATCCCGGCCTGGACGCCGAGCAGCTGGAGGATTCGGAGGTGCTCCTCGCTCTGGGGCATCCAGCCTTCGCTGGCCGCGACGACGAACAGGGCCACCTCGACCGCGCCGACGCCGGCGAGCATGTTCTTGATGAACCGAACGTGTCCGGGCACGTCGACGAACCCGACCTCGGTGCCCGACGGCAGGGTCGTGAAGGCGAAGCCGAGGTCGATGGTGAGCCCGCGGGCCTTCTCCTCGGCGAGTCGATCGGGGTCGGTGCCCGTGAGGGCCAGGATCAGCGCCGACTTGCCGTGGTCGACGTGGCCGGCGGTGGCAACGGTCCTCACCGCTCGTCGACGACGGCCCGGAGGGCGGCGGCGAGACGGTCATCCTCGAGCGGATCGACGGTGCGCAGGTCACACACGAGCGCGTCCGCCTCGACGCGGGCGACGACGTCGTGGCGGCGCAGACGGCCCAGGGCGGCGTCGGGCGACGGCACGTCCAGCGCCAGCCCGATCGACGGGATCGTGAGGCCCGGCAGCGAGCCGCCGCCGGCCACCGCCTCCGTGTCGACGACCTTGGCTCCCGGGACGTCGGCGGCGAGCGCCTCCGCCCGCGCCCCGAGGGCGTCCAGGGAGACGGTGGCCATCCGCCACAGGGGGATCCGGGTGGCGTCCCCGTCGAGGTAGGCCATCGCCACCGCTTCGAGGGCGGCGAGCGTCACCTTGTCGGCGCGGACGGCCCGCGCGAGGGGATGACGGGCGATCGTGGCCACGAGGTCGGTCCGCCCGACGATGATCCCCGCCTGAGGGCCGCCGAGCAGCTTGTCGCCGGAGAACGTGACGAGCCCGGCGCCGGCGTCGAGGGTCTGGCGCACGCCGGGCTCGTCCCGCAGCCAGTCGGGCCGCCGGGCCAGCCACGGCGTCGTCTCGTCGAGCAGGCCCGATCCCGCATCCACCATCACCGGGGTGCCGAGCCCCGCCAACGCGGCCACCGGGGTCGACTCGGTGAAGCCGACGAGGCGGTAGTTCGAGGCGTGCACCTTCAGCACCAGCGCGGTGTCGGGACCGACGACGCCGGCGTAGTCGTCGAGGCGGGTGCGGTTGGTGGTGCCGACCTCGACCAGCCGGGCGCCCGATTCCGCCATGATCTCCGGCACGCGGAAGCCGCCCCCGATCTCGACCAGCTCGCCGCGCGACACGACCACCTCGCGGTCCCGGGCCAGCGCCCCGAGCGAGAGGAGGACGGCCGCGGCGTTGTTGTTCACGACCATGCCGGCTTGCGCACCGACGGCGCGCGCCAGGAGGCTGCCGGCGTGGTCGTGGCGCGAGCCGCGCCGGCCGGTTTCGAGCCGGAACTCCAGGTTCGAGTAGCCGCGAGCCACGAGCGCCGCGGCGGCGAGCGCGTCGTCGCCGATCGGGGCCCGCCCGAGGTTCGTGTGCAGGAGAACACCGGTGGCGTTGACGAGCGGTCGCAGGAGGCTCGCCGCGACGTGGTCGACACGGCGCCGAGCCTCCTCGACCACCTGACTCGGCTCGATGGCGGCACCGGCCTCGATCTGTCGGCGCGCCGCGTCGAGCGCCTCGCGGGCGCATTGCGCCAGCAGCCCGCGTGGGAGACCGTCGAGCTCCTCGAGCACGCGATCCACCGCGGGGAGCGCGCGCCGGGGGTCAGTCACGGCGCCAGCGTACGACGCTTGCGCCCGCTGGTCGCGTGGTTGTCGCGACGCGATTCGTGCGCCCGTACAATGTGCTGGTGCAGCACCGCGAAAGAGGCACGGATCTGCCGATGGCGACGGGTGGTCTCGCGCGCGCCGCGGCCGCCCGGCCGGCTTCGACCCGGCGGCGCGGGGTCGTCGCCGCCGACACCGAGTCTCGGGTGGCTGCCCGGCGGCGCGAACGGCCTCTGTCGCCCGCAGCCGTCGCCGGCCTGGTGGGCCTGGCCCTGCGACCGAAGCTGGGCCGCTGATGCCCGACCTCACGCCCGGCGTCCCGAGCGCGCTGTCTCCCCTCGTTCGACGAGTCGTGGCGCCGAACCCCGGCCCGTTCACCGGAGCGGGCACGAACACCTACCTCGTCGGGATCGACGAGGTCGCGGTCATCGACCCCGGGCCCGACGTGAAGTCACACATCGACGCCATCGTGGGGGCCTCCATGCGGGAGCGCGTCCGCTGGGTCGTCCTCACCCACACCCACCCCGACCACTGGCCGGGGACGGCGAGGCTCGTGAAGGCGACCGGCGCCGAGGTCCTGGCCTTCGGCAAGCATCGTGACAAGGACGCGGACGTGGTGCCGGACCGTCTCATCGGCGAGGGCGACACCATCGAGGGCAGCGAGTGGGGCTTGGACGTCCTCCACACCCCGGGCCACGCGCCGAACCACCTGTGCTTCCTCCTCGAGGAGGAGCGGGTCCTGTTCACGGGTGACACGGTCCTGGACGGCATGTACTCGGTCGTCAACCCCGCCCGCGGAGGGGACATGGGCGTGTACGTGCAGACCCTCGAGCGGCTGCGGCGGCTCCGACTGTCGAGGATCTGCCCGGGTCACGGCGACGTGATCGACGAGCCGAAGCCGCGGCTCGACGACTACCTGACGCACCGGCGCCAGCGCGGCCAGCAGATTCTGCGGCTGGTGCGCAAGCGCGACGGGGTCCGGGTCCGGGAGATCGTCGACGCGCTCTACGGCCGGGACGGCCTGCCGCCCGAGCTCATCGAGGCCGCGGGCTGGCAAGTGCACGCCCACCTGCTCGAGCTCAAGGCGGACGGGAAGGTCGTGGGCACCAGCGCGAAGGCGGCGTGGAAGGCCGCCTGAGGGTCAGCTGGCGCCGCGGCTCGCGAGCTCGAAGATGCGGGCCGTGCAGCCGCTCATCTCCACCGGCGGCAGCAGCTCCGTCGCCAGCCGGGTGGCGAGGGCTCGGAACGCCGCGCCGGCCGGTCCGTCGGGGCCGCGTCGCGCCACCGGGTCGCCGGCGTCCCCGCCCGCCGACACCGCGGGCTCGAGCGGGATCTGCGCGACCAGCGGCGCGCCGACGGCGTGGGCCAGGGTCTCGCCACCGCCTTCTCCGAACACGGGGTAGCGCTCGCCGTTCGGGGCGACGAAGGCGCTCATGTTCTCGACGACGCCGAGCACCTTCAGGAAGGAGCGGTGGGCCATGTCCGCGACGCGCGCCGCGACCGTCTGGGCCGCCAGCGCGGGTGTGGTGACGACGAGCAGCTCGGTCTGGGGCAGCATGCGGGCCAGCCCCATCTGGATGTCGCCGGTGCCCGGCGGCATGTCGACGAGCAGGTAGTCGAGGTCGCCCCACCGGACGTCGTGCAGGAACTGCTCGACCGCCTTCGTGAGGATGAGGCCTCGCCACATGAGGGCGGTCTGCGCGTCGTCGACGAGGAAGCCCATCGACACGACCTTCAGACTCCCGGGCGGGCCGTGGGGCTCGAGCTGGTTGGGCACGACGACCGCGTGCGGGTGGATCTTGCCCTCCTCGCCGCTGAGGCGACCCTCGATCCCGAGCATGCGCGGGACGCTGAAGCCCCAGATGTCGGCGTCGAGCACCCCGACGGTCAGCCCTCGGGCCGCCAGCGCGAGGGCGAGGTTCACGGTGACGGTGGACTTGCCGACGCCCCCCTTCCCGCTCGCGACGGCCACGACCCGCGCCGACGCCGGCACCTCGGTCGGCTCGGCCTCCTCGCGAGCGTTCCATCGGGCCCGCTGCATGGCCGCGGACTTCTGCGGTGCCGTCATCTCGCTGTACTCGACGCGGACGTCGGTGACGCCGGGCAGACCCCGGACCTTCGATTCGACGTCGGCCTTGATCTGGGTGCGCAGCGGGCAGCCGGCGGTCGTCAGCGCCACCTTCACCGTCACGGCCCCGCCGTCGTCGACCCCGATGTCGTCGACCATCCCGAGGTCCACGATGCTCGCGTGCAGCTCAGGGTCCGAGACGCCGGCGAGGATGCGACGGACGTCGTCCGGCGACGGGGCGCCAGCAGAACCAGGGGCAGGGGGTGGGCTCATCACGGAATAAAACCAGTCTCCCTTGAAAATATGCCCCACGCGGGGTACCGTCAAGCCTGTGATCGACCTGGGCGTCCTGAAGGCCTTGGCCGACGAGACCCGGTACGCCGTCTACCGGGAGCTGGCGTCGTCGCCCGCCGCCCTGTCGGCCCCCGAGCTCGCCGATCGCCTCGGGGTCCACGCCAACACGGTCCGGCTCCACCTCGAACGGCTCCGCGACGCCGGCCTCGTGGACGCCGAGGCCGTGCACCGGGGGACGGTCGGCCGGCCCCAGCACCTGTACTTCCTCGCTCCGGGCGCGCCGAGCCTCGGCTTCGACCCGCCGGCGCACGCGCTGCTCGCCGGCCTCCTCGCCGCGCTGGCCGAGCGCGTCGGCGCCGACGTCGGCGACGCCGCCAGCACCGGCCGGGCCTGGGGTGCGGAGGCGGCGCATCGCACCAAGACCCGCTCGTGCGTGCGCGCCCTCGCGGCCGAGCTCGAGCGGCTCGGCTTCGAACCCGCCGTGGCACCCGGCGACGGCACGTCCGAGGGCGGGGTGCGGATCGACTTCCTGCACTGCCCGTTCCGCGAGCTCGCCGAGGCGTACCCGGAGCTGGTCTGCAACCTCCACCGAGGCCTGTGCGAAGGCCTCGTGGACGAGGTGGGCGGGGGAAGGGTGGAGGAGTTCGCCACGTTGTACGACCACGAGCCCTGCCACGTCACCGTTGACGCCGGCCGCCAAGACGACCGGTAGGCTGAGGGAGGAGGCGAAGCCATGTCGATGTTCCAGGTCACCGACGCCAGCCAGGTGTTCCAGCTCACCGACTCGGCCGCCGGAAAGGTCAAGACCCTCCTGGAGGCCGAGACCGGCGCCGAGCCGCTGGCGCTGCGCGTTGCGGTCCGCCCCGGCGGGTGCTCGGGCTACAGCTACGAGATGTTCTTTGACGGCGACATCGGGGACGATGACGTCCGCAGCGAGCACGCCGGCGTCCAGGTCGTGATCGACCCGGCGAGTTTCCAGCTCCTGAAGGGCGCGACCCTCGACTACAAGGACGGTCTGCAGGGCGCCGGGTTCGCGATCAGCAACCCCAACGCCGAGCGGTCCTGCGGCTGCGGGCAGTCCTTCTCGTAAGGACGACGCCCGGGTCGGTCGAGCGAGATCGGCCGACCACGTTCCTGATCGCGGGGTGAGCGCCGGTTGACGCGTCCAATCCTGTATCTGGCGACGTGATCGGGTTACGCTACGCGCAATCGCGTGATTCGTTGCCGAGCGTCCGCGCCGGCTTGAAGGGAGCGACGCCCATGTCATCGACCTGGCCGCCTGGCCCGCCCTTGGGTGGGCCATCGACACCGCCGAGTCCGCCTCCGCCCCGCCCCTGGGAGCCGCCGACGCCGACCCCGGCACCACCCTCCCCGGCCGCCTCGAAGCCGGCGAAGAAACGAGCCGCCAAGAAGCGGGTCGCCAAAAAGCGGGTCGCCAAGAAGCGGGTCGCCAAGAAGCGCGTCGCCAAGAAGCGGCCGGCCAAGCGCAAGGCCGTCGCCAAGAAGCGGCCGGCCAAGCGCAAGGCCACGAAGAAGACGGTCAAGCGGGCCACCGGCCGCAAAAAGGCCACGAAGCGCGCCGCGACCAAGCGCAAGACCACACGCAAGCCCGCGAAGCGCAAGGCCACGAAGAAGCGCAAGGCCACGAAGCGCACCGCGACCAAGCGCAAGACGGCGCGCAAGCCCGCGAAGCGCAAGGCTACGAAGAAGCGCAAGGCCACGAAGCGGCGCTAACGAGCGCCTTCACTGCTGTCGGGCCCACCGGTCAGCGCCGGTGGGCCCGGTCGCGTCCGGCCTAGGCGCCCGGTGCCACCAGCGACTCGAGCAGTGGTGTGATCTCGTCGCGGCCGAACGCGCTGTCGAGCCGACCCCGGATGGTGCCGCCGCCGTCGACCGTGAAGAACCACGGCTCGAACGGGATGTTCCACGCCTGCACCGTGGGCGCCAGCGTGGTGCCCGAGTTCGAGGTGTAGATCTCCACATGGACGAAAGTGACCCGGCTCTCGAAGGCGCCACGAGTGGTCAGGAGCTCGTTGAGCACGGGCCCGCAATAGCGGGTCTGGCACAGCGCCGGCGTCGCGAAGAGCACCGCCACCGGGCGGCCGGAGCCGATCACGTCCGCCAGCGAGACCGAGTGCAGCGGGCACATGGGCTGACGGGTGCAGATGGGGTTGACACCGAGCGGGTTCTGGGGCGTCGGGGATGGCGCCCGCGACGCGGCGCTGCCGACCGTCGGGGCGGCGGCGGTCGCCTTGACGTCCAGGGACATGGGGAGGCGGTGCTTGAGGGTCAGGACCTCGCCCGGGTAGACGCCGGGCCGGTCCAGGACCGCCTCGACGACGTACACGCCCCGGCCCTTCGGCAGGCCCGCGCTCATCTGGCGCGCCGGCACGATCTGGCCCTGCGCCGATCCGGGAGGCGCCAGCGCGAGCTGGGCGGGGGCGCCGGTGGCCGGCTTCGGGCCGCGGTACACGGCGAAGGCGACACGTTGGGGCGCCGGCGAGGCGTAGAGGTCGTTCGAAACCAGCAGCGCGCTCAACGCGCTCGATGTCTCAGGCTGCGTAGCGCCCGCCGTGCGGGGCCAGCCGACTGCGCCGGCTAGCGCGAGCGCGCCCGTGCTGGCGAGGAACGAGCGCCGGCTCGGGGTGTGCGCCATCGCTCCTATCCTGCCGTAGCGGGATGCCCGATCTGCAGCAGCTCGAGTTCGTCTGCAACGGGACTCGCCAGCGTGTGCCGGTCGCCGCCGGCGCCTCGCTGCTCGGGGTGCTCCGCGAGCAGTTGGGGCTTCGCTCGCTGAAGGACGGCTGTGCCCCCCAAGGGCAATGCGGCTGCTGCACCGTGCTCGTCGACGGTGACGCTCGGGTCGCGTGCGTCACCCCGGCGACCCGCGTCGCGGGCCGAAGGGTGACGACGCTCGAGGGGCTGGACCCGGCCCGCCGGTCGACGCTCGTCGACGCCTTCGTCGCCGCCGGCGCCTCCCAGTGCGGGTTCTGCACTCCTGGGATCCTGCTGCGAGCCGCCGCGCTCGTCGAGCGGGGCAAGACAGCTCCGAGCGACGTCGAGCGAGCCCTCAGCGCCCACCTCTGCCGGTGCACCGGGTGGCGCACCATCGTCGACGCGATCACCGGCGACGTCAGACCCGAGGCCGGCCGGCGCCTATCGGCCGCCACGACGCGGGCGACGCTCGAGGGCGACACCCCGCAGCGGGTCGGGCCGGACGTTCCCGCGGGCGGCGGCGGCTTCGCCGAGGACACCGCACCGGCGGACGCGCTCGTGGCCGTCCCGGTCCCACCGAGCTCGACCGTCGACGGCGTCGAGGCCGCCGGGCTGCGCTGGGTCGTCGCCGAGACGCTCGGCGACGCCCGGTCGCGGGCCGGCACCCCGCCCGGTCGGCGCAGCCCGCGCGCGGACGAATCGCCGCTCCCGCTCCCCGCTCCGGTGCCGGGCGGCGTCCGGCTCACCACCAGCTGGGTCGAGCCGGCCTACCTGGAGCCGGACGCGGCGTGGTGCGAGCCCGGCGGGGAGCCGGCGTCCCCGCTAGCGAACGGCGGCGCGTTCGGCGGCAAGACCACTTCGGCTGCGCCGGCGGCGGCGCGGGAGCTGAGCGACCGGCTCGGTCGTGCCGTTCGCGTCGTGTACTCGCGCGAGGACACCGTGCGCCTCGGACCGAAGCGACCCCCGATCGCGGCGACCGCGGTCGTCCGCGACGGTGCCGTCTTCATCGACGGCAGCTACGCGGCGGCGCCGTCCGCGTGGCCGCCGGCACCCGATGTCGTGACGCTCCCAGTGCGCGAGCACTGGGCGAGCGTGCCGTGTCCGGGCCCGCCGACCGACCCTGGCCTGCGCGCCTTCCCGCTCGCCGAGCGCACGGTGCTGCGGGAGGGCGCACTCGCGGCGGCCGGCGTCGACGGTGCGCGCTGCTGCGTCGGCGACCGAGTGGCCGGCGTCCGCCTCGCGACGGTCGCCGCCGCCCCCGAGGGCGGGCTTGCCGGCGCCCGAGTCGAGCTCGACGCCGCGGGTGGGCTGGCCCGGGTCGCGGTGCGCGTCGCCGGGGGTGACCCGCTCGACGAGGTCGTGCTGCGCTCCTTCTGCCTCGGGGCGACGCACATGGCCCTCGGCTGGGTCCTGACCGAGGGCATCGCCGTGGACCCTGAGCGCGGCGAGGTGCTGGACCTCACCATCCGGTCCTTCGGGATCCTGCGGGCGCGGGCGATGCCACCGGTCGACCTCGACGTCGTCGACGAGGCCGGGCCTCCGTGCCCGGTCAGCGGGGCGGTGTTCGCAGCGGTCGCGGCCGCGGCGTGGGAGGCGATCAGCGGCGCCGAGGGTCGGCGGCCCGAGGCCTTCCCCACGCGTGCGACCCGGGCCGCGCGCGCCGCCCGGGGCTAAGCGAGGCCGGACCCGTGCCGGGAGGTACCTTCGCGCCGTGCCCGGCGCCATCATCCTCGTGCTCGGGATGGTGCTCGCGGTGCCCGTCGGCGTGATGCTGGTCGGCGCCCTGTGGAGCGCGGTCTTCGGCTGGCTCGAGAGCAAGCAGGCGGACGCCCAGAGCCCCGACGGCGCCTGAGCGGCGCGGTCAGCCGCCCGCGAGTCCGCGGGTGTGCCCGAACCGGTAGCCCACGGACCGCACGGTCTGGATCCAGCCCGCGTGCTCCTCGCCGAGCTTCGCGCGCAGTCGCCGCACGTGGACGTCCACGGTGCGGGCACCGCCGTAGTACTCGTAGCCCCACACGCGCGACAGCAGCTGCTCCCGCGTGAAGACCTTCCCCGGGTGAGTGGCGAAGAACTTCAGCAGCTCGTACTCCATGTACGTGAGGTCGAGCGGCCGGTCGCCGAGTCCGGCCTGGTAGGTCTCGAGGTTCAGAACCAGGTCGCCGTACTCGACGATCTCGGGCCGCGCCCCCCGCCCCGTCCGCCAGAGGAGGTGCCGCAGCCGAGCCTCGAGCTCACGCGGGTGGAAGGGCGAGAGGCAGAAGTCGTCGAACAGGTCCTCGCGCAGCTCGAGCTCAGCCAGCTGGGCTCCCGAGGCGAGGAGCAGCACCGGCACGAGGTTCGCGTCGCGCCGGCACAGCGCTCGGCACATCCCGAACGCACCCTCTGGGTCCTCGTCGCACACCACGACCGCGCCCGCCCACCCCTCGCGGGGCTCGGCCTGCGTGGCTGCCGAGACGTTGACCGCCGCCTTCCACCGGTAGCCGGCGAGGTCGAGGGTCTGGACGAGCAGGGGCGGCGGTGGGTCCGGGAAGACCAGAAGCGGCTCGAGCATGTCCATCACAAGGTGCCGAGATACCGGCCGAGCTCGTACGGCGTGACTTGGGCCCGGTAATCATCCCACTCGGCCCGCTTGTTGCGCACGAAGTGCTCGAAGACGTGCTCGCCCAGCGCCTCGGCCACCAGCTCCGAGCGCTCCATCACGTCGACGGCCTCGCCGAGCGACTCGGGCAGCGCCGCGATGCCCTCGGCGGCGCGCTCCTCGGGTGTCAGCTCGAAGATGTTGTTCGTCGCCTCCGGCGGCAGGTCGTAGCCGTCCTCGACCCCCTGTAGCCCGGCCGCCAGCATCACCGAGAACGCGAGGTACGGGTTGCACGCGGGGTCCGGGGAGCGAAACTCGATTCTCGTCGAGCTCTCCTTGCCCGCCTTCGTGACTGGGACCCGAACCAGCGCCGACCGGTTGTTGCGCGCCCAACACACGTACACGGGCGCCTCGTAGCGCACGCTGAGGCGCTTGTACGAGTTCACCCACTGGTTCGTGACCGCGGTGATCTCCCGGGCGTGCTGCAGCAGGCCGGCGATGAAGCACTTGCCGACCTTCGACAGGCCGTGCTGGTCGCCGGGGTCGTGGAAGGCGTTCACGTCACCTTCGAAGAGCGACAGGTGCGTGTGCATCCCGGAGCCGAAGTCTCCAGCGATCGGCTTCGGCATGAAGGTGGCGTACACGCCGGCGTCGGCGGCGATCTTCTTCACGACGTGGCGAAACGTGATCACGTTGTCCGCCATCGTGAGCGCGTCGGTGTACCGCAGGTCGATCTCGTGCTGGCTGGGCCCGAGCTCGTGGTGGCTGTACTCGACCGGGATGCCCATGGCCTCCAGGCTCACGATGGCCTGCTTGCGCAGGTTCGAGACGCTCTCCACCTGGGTCAGATCGAAGAACCCGGCGTGGTCGAGCGGCTCCGGCGCGGTCTCGGACTGGAAGAAGAAGAACTCCATCTCGGGACCGGCATAGAACGTGAAGCCCTTCTCGCGGGCTCGCTCGAGGTTCCGCTTCAACACGAAGCGCGGGTCGCCCTCGAAGGGCTCGTTGGAGATCCGGTGCACGTCGCAGAACACACGCGCGGTCGGGGCGTCATCGCCGTGCCAGGGCACGATCTCGAACGTGTTGGCGTCCGGGAGCAGCAGCATGTCCGACTCCTGCACCCGGCTGTAGCCCTCGATCGCCGATCCGTCGAAGGTCATGCCCTCCTCGAGCGCGACCTCGAGCTCGGCCGGCGTGATCTCGAAGCTCTTCAGGAACCCCAGCACGTCGGTGAACCACAGCCGGACGAAGCGCACGCCCCGCTCCTCGACGGTCCGAAGGACGTAGTCGAGCTGGTGCTGCATGGGGCCAGTGTGGCAGGCCGTGCTGCGGGTCTCGCTCGCCGCGGCCGGGCCGAACCCCCTGTTCACACGGCGTTCACAGACGCGAATGGGAGCGGAAACAGCGGACGTGACAGCATCCCGCATCGGCTCGGCGAGCCGCGGTCGCGGACGGCCCGTGGGGTCGGCCGAATCTGAACGGAGGGTCAAGACGTGGAGAGCCGCACCCCGAAGGAGGTCCTCGACCTCGCCCGGAGCGCCGACGCGCAGTTCGTGGACCTGCGCTTCTGCGACCTGCCCGGCGTCATGCAGCACTTCTCGATGCCAATCCACGAGCTGACCGAGGACGGCTTCGAGGACGGCTACGGGTTCGACGGGTCATCGATCCGCGGCTTCCAGGAGATCCAGGAGTCCGACATGCTCCTGATCCCCGACGCGAACACCGCGGTCATCGACCCGTTTCGGGAGCATGTGACGCTGAACCTCAACTGTTTCGTGCGCGATCCGGTGACGGGAGAGTCGTACACGCGCGACCCGCGCTACGTGGCCCGCAAGGCCGAGGACTACCTCAAGAGCACCGGGCTCGCCGACACCGCGTACTTCGGGCCTGAGGCCGAGTTCTACATCTTCGACCAGGTCCGTTTCGATCAGACCCAGAACTCCGGCTACTACTTCATCGACTCGGTCGAGGGCGTCTGGGGCTCGGGGCGCGAGACGGAGCTCGACGGGACACCGAACCTCGGGTACAAGCCCCGCTACAAGGAGGGCTACTTCCCCGTCCCGCCGATGGACCAGCACCAGGACATCCGGGCCGAGATGATCGCGGTCCTGGAGTCCCTCGGCGTCGAGGTCGAGGTGCAGCACCACGAGGTCGGCACCGCCGGCCAAGCCGAGATCGACATGCGCTTCGACTCGCTGCTCCGCATGGCTGACAAGCTCATGCTCTACAAGTACGTCACGAAGAGCGTGGCCCGCACCCGGGGCAAGTCCGTCACGTTCATGCCGAAGCCGATCTTCATGGACAACGGGTCGGGGATGCACGTCCACCAGTCGCTGTGGAAGGGTGGCAGCCCCTTGTTCTTCGACGAGAAGGGCTACGGGAGCATCTCCGACATGGCCCGCTGGTACATCGGCGGCCTGCTCCAGCACGCCGCGGCGATCATCGCCTTCTCGAACCCGACGACGAACTCCTACAAGCGGCTGGTCCCCGGTTTCGAGGCCCCGGTGAACCTCGTGTACTCGCAGCGGAACCGATCCGCGGCGGTCCGGATCCCGCTGTACTCGAAGAGCCCGAAGGCCAAGCGGCTCGAGTTCCGCTGCCCCGACCCGGCTTGCAACCCTTACCTCGCGTTCGCGGCCATGCTGATGGCCGGGATCGACGGGGTGCAGAACAAGGTGGAACCGCCGAACCCGGTCGACCGCGACCTCTACGACCTGGCGCCGGAGGAGCTGGCCCAGGTGCCGCAGGTCCCGGCCTCGCTCGACGAGGCGCTGGCGGCGCTCGAGGCCGACCAGGACTTCCTGCTTGCCGGTGGGGTCTTCACGCCCGACGTGATCGAGACGTGGGTGGGCTACAAGCGCGAGAACGAGATCGACTCGATCCGCCTGCGCCCGCACCCGTATGAGTTCTACATGTACTACGACATCTGATCGGGCCGGCCGAGCTCGTCGGCGCGGCCGCGTCGACGGTCACGGGCAGTCGATCCCGAGGTCGGCGCTCACGGCGGACGGCGGCGGCGCCACGGGGCCGCCGGGGCAGCCCACCGCGGCGGTTCCGAAGTCGGTGACGGTCCAGACGCCGGCGGCGCAGTGCGCGAGGCCCGAGCCGCCCTGGTAGACCCCCTCTTGCCCGGGCTGGGGCAGCGCGTCGAACCGGGCCCACGTCGGGTCCGAGCGGGCCAGGCTGACGTTCTGGACCTGGTACTGGGTCGGGTTCTGGTCGAGGCCGGCCACCGGGCTGGCCCGCACCGCCGCCGGGACCGTCGTCGCGCCGCCGCACGGCAGCGCGGCACCGGTGGTCGTGGTGGTACTCGGCGCCGGGGTGGTGGAGCGAGCCCGGTGGGTCGCCGGGCTGGCGCTCGATCCGGCGCAGGCCGCGGTCGTCACCACCACGGCAGCGACGATCGGCCACGGTCCGCGCACCGCTTACCCTCCCCCTCGCGGGGCGCGATCGTGGCACGTCCGGGACGGGCGGCGTCGGCGCGCGACGGCCCGACGCTCGGCGCGGCGAGCGGGCGGCGCGCTACAGCGGGCCGCTGCTCGGTGCCTCGGGCCGGTCGTAGAAGACGCGCTCGACGACGCGCCGGGCCCGACGGGTCACGCGGCGGAAGTCGTCGCGCACCGTCGCCTCGGGCCGATGGAGCGCGCCCAGCAGCCGTCCGATCCGTGCCGCGTCGGGGCCGGCGGGCAAGGCGTCGACCGGCCGGCCCGTGACCAGGTACGTCGCGTTGCGGGCGCGGGCGCAGAACTCGTACGCGGCGGCGAGCACGGCGACGTCGTCGGGGTCGAGCAGCCCGGCCGCGCCGAGGGCGTGCAGTGCGGGCAGGGTGGCCGTCGTCCGCACCTCGCTGTGCTCGGCGCCGTGCTGGAGCTGGAGGAGCTGGACCGTGAACTCGACGTCGGCCAGGCCCCCTCGTCCGAGCTTGAGGTGGAACTGTCGATCCTCCCCCGGCGGGACTCGCTCCCGCTCGATGCGCGCCTTCATCCGCCGGACCTCGCGGGCGTCGGCAGCCGAGAACGAGTCCCGGTACACGTACGGCGCGACGAGGTCGACGAACCGACGACCGACCTCGGGGTCGCCCGCCACGGGGCGGGCCCGGAGGAGCGCCTGGAACTCCCATCCCAGCGCCCAGCGCTCGTAGTAGGCGCGGCAGCCCTCGAGCGACCGGGCCAGGGGGCCGTCCTTGCCCTCCGGGCGCAGGTTGGCGTCGACCCGAAAGGTCTGACCCTCGGCTGTCGTCGCCCCGATCTCGCGCATGAGATCGCGCGCGACTCGGTCCGCGGCCTCGAAATCGGACGGCTCGTCTCCGTCGTACACGAACACGACGTCGATGTCGGACGAGTACGAGAGCTCCTGGCCGCCGAGGCTGCCCATGCCCACGACCGCGAACGGCAACGGCGGCTGAAGCGAGCGGAGCGCGGCCTCGACGCAGGCGTCGGCCACCGCTGCGAGCTCGCGGGCGGTCACCTCGAGCGGCGCCAGACCGACGACGTCACGGGCGGCGATGCGCAGCAGCTCCCGCCGCTTGAAGCGGCGCAGCCCCGCTCGCCGGGCCTCGGTGTCCTGGCGCCAGCCCAGCGTGCCCAGGGCCGCCTCGCGCAGCTCGTCGGCGCTGCGCTCACGGGCGAACCAGTCGTCGTCCCCGAGGAGCTCGACGACGTCGGGCTGACGCAGCAGCGCGTCGCCGACGACCCGGCTCGAGCCGAGCACCCGGCAGACGCGCGCGGCCGCGCCGGGCTGGTCTCGGAAGGTTGGAGCCAGCGCCTGGTCTCGCCCCGAGTGCTCGGCGAGCCGCCGGAGCTGCAGCAGCCCCAGGTCGGGGTCGGGCGAGGCCGAGAGCCAGTCCAGGATCACCGGGAGGAGCTGCTGGAGGACGCGCGAGGCGCGAGTGAGGCCTCGGGTGAGCGCGCGGAGGGCGACGCGCGTCTGCTCGGTGTCCGCGAACCCGAAGGCGGTGAGCCGCTCCTCCGCGGCCTCGGCCGTGAGCGGGCCGGCGCCGGCCAGCGTGTCGAGGATGGGGGCGAAGAACAGGCGCTCGTGGATGGCGCGCACGTTCGCCTGGTGGACGCGGTGGTCAGCCTCGAACGCGTCGAGTGCGGTCGCCTCGGGTTGGTCCCGGTAGCCGAGGACGCGGGCGAGCAGGGTTCGGCCGGCGACGTCGGCGGGCAGCGTGTGGGTCTGGGCCTCGTCTCGCAGCTGGAGCCGGTGCTCGACCGTGCGGAGGAAGGTGTAGGCGCGCTCGAGGCGCCGGGCGTCGGGGGCCTCGATGTACCCGCCGACGGCCAGGTCTCGAAGGGCCTCGAGCGTGGCGGGCGAGCGGATCTGGGTGTCGTGGCGGCCGTGGACGAGCTGGAGCAGCTGCACCGCGAACTCGACGTCTCGGATGCCGCCTGGGCCGCGCTTCAGCTCACGCGCACCGACGCCACGACGCCGCAGCTCGGCCTCGCTGCGCTCCTTCAGGACTCGGGCCTCGCGCACCAGGTCCGGGTCGAGGACCTCGGGCCAGACGAACGGCCGGGTGCGGGCCACGAACTCCTGACCGAGCGACGCGTCCCCGGCCACGGGCCGCGCCTTCAGCAGCGCCTGGAACTCCCACGGGCGAGCCCAGCGCCCGTACCACGCCTCGTAGCTGTCGAGCGTCCGGGACAGCGACCCGGCGCGTCCCTCCGGCCGCAGGTCGGGGTCGGTCCGGAACACGATCCCACCCTCGGCCGGGTCGCCCATGATGCCGAGGAGGCGACGAGCGGCCCGCTCCGCCTCCTCGTGGTCGCCTTCGTGCACGAAGAGGATGTCCACGTCGCTGGCGTAGTTCAGCTCGCACCCGCCGAGCTTGCCCATCCCGATCACCGCGAGCGGGTCCCGCGGCGCGGCCAGCTGGACGGCGACGCTGAGGCACGCGTCGGCGAGAGCGGCCAGGCGACGCCCGACGGCGGGGAGGTCCGCGAGCCCGAGGAGATCGGCGGCCGCGATGCGCAGGAGCTGCCGGCGCTTCCACCGACGGAGCTCGCGGGTGTCGGCCGGGGGCGGCGCGTCGAGGTCGGCGTCGAGCTGCTCCAGCACCGCGACGAGCGACGGGTCGCTCACGAGCGCGTTCGACAGCGAGCGCGACGCCCCGGCGATCGCGACGAGGGCGTCGCGCAGCAGCGGGTCCTCGACGATCCGATCGGCCACCTCGGGATCGGCTTCGACGAGACGGGCGAGGAGGCCGCGGGCCAGGCGAGCGTCGGCGGCACGCTCGATCGCGGCCTCGATCGTCGGGTGCCCGAGGGCGGCAGTCACACTCACCAGGCCAGTGTGTCGCGGGCGACGGCCGGATGGCCGGGGAGCATGGCCGTATCCTTGACGCCATGCCCCGCCTGCGGGTGGCCGCAGCCCAGCTCAACCTCGTGGTGGGCGACCTCGAGGGCAACGCGTCGAGGATCCTCGATGCCTACGAGCACGCGGACGCGCTCGGGGTCGACTTGGTGGCCTTCCCCGAGCTGGCGATCACCGGCTACCCGCCGGAGGACCTGCTGCTGCGGCCGGCGTTCGTGGCCCAGGCCGGCGAGTGGCTCGAGAAGGTCGCCGCCCGGACCGGCCGGGCGGCCGCGGTGGTGGGGTACCCGTCGGCCGACCGCGACCTGTACAACGCGGCCGCGGTGTGCGCCCACGGCCGCGTCGTCGGGACGTACCGCAAGCACCTGCTCCCGAACTACGCCGTGTTCGACGAGCAGCGGTACTTCGCTCCGGGAACGACGGACGGGCCGCTCTTCATCGTGGGCGGCGCCCGCGTCGCCGTGACGATCTGCGAGGACGCGTGGAGCCCGACCGGGCCGGTGCTCACGCAGGCCGCCGCCGGCGCCGAGCTCGTGGTGAACATCAACGCGTCGCCGTACTACGCCGGTCGGCTGCGGGAGCGCGAGACGATGCTGGCGACCCGTGCCGCCGACGCGGCGGTGCCGCTGCTGTACGTGAACCTGGTCGGCGGCCAGGACGAGCTGGTCTTCGACGGCGCGTCGCTGTTCCTCGACGAGGGCGGTCACGTCGTCGCCCGGGCGCAGCAGTTCACCGAGGACCTGCTCGTCGTCGACGTGGACGTCCGGCCCGCGTTCCGCCGGCGGGCGCTGGACCCCCGCGGCCGGGCCCGCGCCGCGCCGCTGCCGGAGGTGTCGGTGAGCGACGTGCGCCTCGGCGAGGCCCCGGTCCCAGCCCGGCTCGAGGAGCCGCTGGCGCCGGTGCGCGAGGTCTACCAAGCGCTCGTTCTCGGCACCCGCGACTACGTCGCCAAGAACGGATTCACCGACGTGCTGATCGGGCTGTCCGGGGGGATCGATTCGTCCCTCGTAGCCACGATCGCCGCCGACGCCCTCGGCTCGGACCATGTGGTCGGGATACTCATGCCGTCGCGTTTCTCGAGCGCCGGGAGCGTGTCGGACGCCGAGTCACTGGCAGCGAACCTCGGGATCCGCAGCATGACCGTGCCGATCGAGGAGGCTCACGCCGCCTTCCTGTCGATGCTCGCCGAGCCGCTGTCGGCCGGGCCGCCCGGGCTGGCCGAGGAGAACCTCCAGGCCCGCATCCGCGGGACGATCCTCATGACGCTCTCGAACAAGCTCGGCTGGCTCGTGCTGACGACCGGCAACAAGAGCGAGATGGCGACCGGCTACTCCACCCTCTACGGCGACATGGCGGGGGGCTTCGCGGTCATCAAGGACGTGCCGAAGACGCTCGTGTACGCGCTGGCCCGCGACCGGAACGAGCACGCCGGGCGGCCGCTCATCCCCGACGCCGTCCTCGAGAAGCCGCCGAGCGCCGAGCTGCGGCCCGACCAGCGCGACAGCGACTCCTTGCCCGACTACGCGGCCCTCGACCCGATCGTGGAGGGCTACGTCGAGGGCGACCGGTCCGTCGGCGAGCTCGCCGAGGAGGGCTACGACCCCGAGACGGCTCGGCGAGTCGCCTGGCTCATCGACCGCAACGAGTACAAGCGGCGTCAGGCCCCTCCGGGCGTGCGGGTGTCCCCGAAGGCGTTCGGAAAGGACCGTCGGCTCCCGATCACGAACCGCTGGCCCGGCTAGCGCCGGAAGGTCGGTGCGTCGGTACGCCGCCGAGGGCGCGCTGGTCCTCGCCGCCCTCTGCTTCGGCGCCACGTTCCCCCTGGTCCACGACGCCCTCGGCGACGTGGAGCCCTTCGCGTACCTCGTGCTGCGGTTTGCGATCGCGGTCGCCGTCCTGGCCCCCTTCGCCGTCGTCATCGGGCGGCGGCGCGGGGACGACCGCAGGGCTCTCGTTCGCGCCGGGCTGCTGGCCGGCACGCTGCTCGCCAGTGGGTACGCCGCCCAAACCATCGGCTTGCAGCTGGTGTCGCCGTCGACGTCGGCATTCATCACCGGTCTCTACGTCGTGCTCACCCCGATCGTCGAGGCGGTCGTCCGCCGGCGGTGGCCGGCGTCCCCCGTGCTCGCGGGGGTCGCGGTCGCGGCCGTCGGCCTCTACCTGCTCACCGGGGCGACGCTCGCGCTGGGGACCGGAGAGCTGGCCACGCTGGTGGGCGCCGCGCTCTTCGCGGTGTGGATCGTGTACCAGGGCGAGTACGCCCGCCGCCTCCACCCCATCCCGTTCACCACCGTCCAGCTGCTCGTCATCACGCTGCTGTGCCTGCCGCCCGCGGGGTTCCAGGGCGTGGGGCGGCTCTCCGGCCTCGCGCTCTTCGCCGCCGCCTTCACCGGCGTCGTCTGCTCGGCGGTGGCCCTGTCGCTGCAGGTGTGGGGCCAGCGGCGGATCCCACCGAGCCGCACCGCGCTGATCCTCTTGCTCGAGCCGGTCTTCGCCGGCATCGCCGGCTACGCGAACGGTGAGCGGCTCGGCGCGGTCAAGCTCGTCGGCGCCGCGGTCATCCTCACCGGCATCGCCGTCTCCGAGCTGGCGGCCCGCGGCGCCCCGGCCCGGCCCGAGCTCGAGCCCCGCCCCTTCTGACGGGACGGGCCGCCCGTCACGAGCGGGACCTCGACGTGGCCGCACCTACCATCCCGGCCGTGCTGAGCATCGACGCCACCGCCACCCTCCTCGGGCAGGCCTGCTGGGTCGAGGCGGCCTGCTTCCGGGTGCTCGGCGCCTGGGTGCCGGACGTCCCCGAGCCGGCGGCGAAGCTGCTCCTCGCCCGGCACAGCCGCCACCACGGCTGGCACGCCGAGCTGCTCGCCGAGGCGCTGCCGGCCACCCGGGCCCACGACCCCGCCCGGCTGGTGGCGCCGGCCGACGACCGCTGGCCCCCAGCCATCGACGCCGCCCGAGGCCCCGCCGCCAGCACGACGGCCGAGCGGCTCGCCGGGGTCTACCAGGCGCTGCTCCCGTGGCTGCTGAGCGGCTACGACCGCACCCTCGACTGGCTCAGCCCCTGGAGCGACGGCCCCACCTCCCGCCGGCTCCGCCTCGTGACCGAGGACGAGCGGGCCGACCTGGCCGAGGGCCTCGTGGTCCTCGAGGGTCTCGTCGACGGCAGCGCCGACGCCGACCGGGCCGCCCGGCGACGGGCCGAGGTCGAGGCGGCGCTGGCCCGCTGAGCCGCCTCGGTGCCGACCGAGGCCGCCGGTCCCGATACCGTGGAGACCCCAGATCGCGGGTCGCCACGGGGCGAGGCGGGCCGTCCGGCTCGCTTGACACGGACCGTATGGTACGGGAGAACCGCCCCTCACCTGCGGGAACACGCTTCCCGGGCCCCGGAGCGCCGGCGTCCGCGGCGACCATCCACACCTCGAAAGGCACCAGTGGCGAAGGAGCGCGTCGAGCGGGACGAGGAAGATCTCGTCCGGCTCTACCTGACCGACATCGGCCAGTACCCGCTGCTGACGAAGGACGACGAGGTCCGCCTGGCCCAGCAGATCGAGGCCGGCAACGCCGCCCGTGAGGACATCGAGCGACTCCCGGCCAAGAAGCTGACCCCGCCGAAGAAGCGCGAGCTGCGCCGCGCCGCCCGGGAGGGCGAGTACGCGCAACGGACCTTCGTGCAGTCCAACCTGCGGCTGGTCGTGTCGATCGCCAAGAAGTACCAGGCCTCCGGGCTGCCCCTGCTCGACCTGATCCAGGAGGGGAACCTCGGGCTCATGCACGCGGTCGAGAAGTTCGACTGGCGCAAGGGCTTCAAGTTCTCGACCTACGCCACCTGGTGGATCCGCCAGGCCATCACCAGGGGCATCGCCAACACCGGCCGCACCATCCGCCTCCCGGTCCACGCCGGTGACACGCTGGCCCGACTCCAGAAGGCCCGGTCGCGGCTCGAGCTGAAGCTGGGTCGTCCGGCCACGCTGGCCGAGCTCGCGGTCGAGGTCGAGATGCCCGAGGACAAGGTCACGGAGGCGCTGCGCTTCGCGGCCGAGCCGCTGTCGCTGTCCGAGCCGCTCCGCGAGGACGGCGACGCCGAGCTCGGTGACATCGTCGAGGACCGCTCGGCCGAGTCGCCGTTCGAGGTGGCGGCGACGGCGCTGCTCCCCGACGAGATCGAGAAGCTCCTCGGACCGCTCGACGAGCGCGAGCGCCAGATCCTGGCGCTCCGGTTCGGCCTCGACCGGGGCGAGCCCCGCACCCTCGAAGAGGTCGGCGAGTACTTCAACCTGACTCGGGAGCGCATCCGCCAGATCGAGGCCCGGGCCATGTCGAAGCTGCGCCACCCGTCCGCCGACACCGGCGCACGCGACCTGCTGGCGGTGTGACCCGGGCGGCGCGGCGCGTCGCCTCCCATCTCCACAGCTCGACGTCGGCGCGCTCGCGTGCCGTCAGGTGCTGCAGCGGCGGAGGTGGCAGGAATCGAACCCACCGGACAGGGATCACCCGTCCCACTCGTTTTGAAGACGAGGGGGGCCACCAGACCCCGTTCACCTCCGGCAGCGGTCTATCAGGCGGGGACCGGCGCCGCGACCGGCGGCGTGTCTCGATCGTGGGCGCGCTCGCGCAGCCGCCAGTACCCGCCCACGAGCACGCCGAAGGTGAACCCCCCGACGTGCGCGCCCCACGCGATCCCGGCGTTGGCCAGCACGTACTGGAACTGCAGCACGAACCACACGGCCAGCAGCCACGCCGCGGTCACCTTCCGCAGCAGCAGCGGACCGAAGAAGATCATGGACTTGATTCGCGCCCTCGGGTAGCAGACGAGGTAGGCGCCCATGACGGCCGCGATCGCTCCCGAGGCCCCGATGATCGGGACCGTCGAGCTCGGGTCGATCGTCACCTGGGTGGCGGTCGCGACCGCGCCCCCGACAAGGTAGAGGAGCAGGAACCGCCACCAGCCCTTGCGGTCCTCGATGTTGTTGCCGAACACCCAGAGGAACAGCATGTTCCCGAACAGGTGGGGGATGCTGCCGTGCAGGAACATCGTGAGCACGGCGGCGAGGTACACGTTCTTCCCGGGGGAGTGCGCCGGGCCGCCGGCGTGCGTGCAGGCCTCGGTGTCCCCCTCGACGAAGGTGCGGCGGTACTCCTCCTCGGTGAGGGGTCGGCCCCGCACCAGCTCGCAGGGGATCCCGGCGTTGTCGACGACGAAGCGCAGGTCGCCGGCGCTGACCGACTCGGCGATGCCGCTCCAGGAGAACTTGATGGCGCGGCTCGGCTGCACCGCGAAGTAGACGATCGCGCACGTCAGGATCAGCAGCACGGTGCACCACGGGAACCGCCGCACCGGGTTCTCGTCGGCCATCGGGATCACGACGACGACCCCGGGGCCGGTGGCCACGTGTACCCGGTCCACTGCCGGCCGTCCCACCATCGCAGCCGGCTCTGCTGCCAGGGGTCGGCGTTCCACCCCGGCGGCGGCAGACCCGGTGGCATGGTCGCGGCCCGGTCCCTCGCCGCCGGGATCGCGGCCCGCAAGACCCGCACGAGGTCCTCTCGGTGGTTCGTCCCCACCGACACCCAGTAGCGCTTGCCGCCGTCGACGCCCCGCAGGCCCACCGAGTCCCGGGTCCAGATCGGGTTGGCGCCGAGGTAGCGGGGGCTGAAAGACCGCCACGGCCAGGTGTTGCTGGCCCGGCCGAGCGTGGCCGGGTCGAGGGCCGCGAGACGAGCCCACCGGCGGTTCACCCACATGTAGTCGTCGTCGACCCGAACCACCGCCCCCCGATACCGCAGGACGTTCAGGAACCACGCCGCGAGCGCGAGGGGCACCACGATCGGGGCGAGGGCGAGGGCGGTGATGACGACGATCACCGGGAGCCACGCCCAGGCGCGCGGCGCCGGGCCGATCCTCTCCTCGTAGAGGAGCTGACTTCCCGCCGCGGCCGTGCTCACGTGCGGCGGAGCGTAGAGGGCGACCCGTCGGCGACGCAGCAGCGCCCACCCGGGTAACCTCGCGTCTTCCAGCCACCGACCCGGAGGGCGCCGTGAAGAAGGTCCTGCTCCTGCTGATCATCGTGATGGTCGGGGTCGCGGTCGCTCGCAAGCTCCGCGAGGCCTGAGCCAGTCCCAACCTCGACGTCGGGCCCGCTGCGGCGGGCCCGACCCGCGTCCGGGCTCAGCCCGGCGCGCCGAAGCACGAGGCGTAGCGGTCGGCGAAGAGCGCCGGTGAGCCGCCGGTGTGCCAGAACACCACCGGGCGCGAGGGCGAGAGCCGCTCCTCGCGCACCGCCGCCACGAGCCCCGCCATCGCCTTCCCGGAGTAGACCGGGTCGAGCACCAGGCCCTCGAGACGCGCCGCGAGCGCGATCGCCTCGAGCGTCGGCTCCGTGACGGCGCCGTAGCCGGCCCCAAACCGGTCGTGGTCGATGGACGAGCGAGCGGACGGCGCGGTCCGTCCCGTGCGAACCGCAGCCTCGCCGGCCAGGCGGGGGACGG
The DNA here is from genome assembly GCA_035948415.1 of Acidimicrobiia bacterium. Lineage (NCBI taxonomy): Bacteria > Bacillati > Actinomycetota > Acidimicrobiia > Acidimicrobiia bacterium. The sequence continues at coordinate 66,865 of DASZJD010000017.1, forward strand.
TGACGTCGAGGTCGGGACGGGTCCCGACGTCGACGCCGAGAACGTCGACCCCCGGTCCCAGCCCCGCGAGCAGCCCGGCGTGGGTGCCCCCGGAGCCGTCGGCGACGACGACGACACCGAGGTCGACGCCCCGCTCCGCGCACTGCCCCACGAGCTCTTCGGCGGCGTCGGCGTAGGCCGCCACGCCCGTGACTGAGGCCCCGCCGACCGGGATCGCGAACGGTCGTCGGCCCTCCCGCGCCAGGTCGGCCGCGAGCTTCTCGATCGCCGCCTCCAGCTCGTAGTAGGTGGCAGGGCCGGTGAAGTGCAGCCGGGCGCCGAGCACGAGGTCCACGAGCAGGTTCCCGGTGGGCGTCTCCGGGGGGTCGCCGGCCAGCGCCACGTGACAGACCAACCCGAGACGGTTGGCGGCGGCGCTCGTCATCCGCACGTGGTTGCTCTGGGGTCCGCCGCCGGTGACGAGCACGTCGCACCCGGTGGCGATCGCCTCGGCGCAGAGCGGCTCCAGCTTGCGGGCCTTGTTGCCGCCCAGGGCCAGGCCGGTGCAGTCGTCCCGCTTGACGTACAGGGGCGGGCCGCCGAGCGCCTCGGCGAGCCGCTCCATGGGCTCGAGGGGCGTGGGCAGGTGGGCGAGGCGGATCCGGCCGGGATCGGCGGGCATCAGGCCGCGGCGCGCTCGCGGTGCCGCAGCCACCACCACACGGCCACGCCCGCCCCGGCCGCGGCGAGGGCGCCGCTGGCGGTCCAGGCCGGCTCGCCGGGAATCCGGTCGCGCAGCCGGACCGGCTTCGCGAAGTGCCGGATCTCCCAGCCCTCCGCCCGCGCCACCCGGCCCAGCTCCCGGTCCGGGTTCACCACCACCGGGTGGCCGACCGCCCGCAGCATCGGCTCGTCGGTGATCGAGTCGGAGTAGGCGTACGAGGCCTCGAGGTCGATCCGCTCCTCGGCGGCGAGCTTCCGGATCGCCTCGGCCTTGTTCGGGCCGTAGCCGTAGAAGGCGAGCTCGCCCGTGTAGTTGCCGTCGGCGTCGACCTCGGCTCGGGTGGCGATCACCTCGTCGACGCCGAGGTGCTCGCCGAGCGGCCACACGACCTCCTCGGGCGACGAGCTCACGAGGACCACTCGGCGGCCGGCGGCCTGGTGCTCGGCGATCAGGTCGAGGGCCTCCTTGAAGATGATCGGCGTCACGATCTCCTCCAGCGTCTCGCGCACGATCTCGGCGACGTGGCGTCGGTTCCAGCCCCGGATCAGCTCGAGCATCGCCACCCGCAGCTTCTCCATCTTCCCCTCGTCGGCACCGACGAGCATGAAGACCACCTGCGCGTACACGCTCTTCACGATGGCGGCGCGGGAGAGGAGGCCCTCCCGGTAGAAGGGACGACCGAACGCCAGCACACTGCTCTTGGCGATCACGGTCTTGTCGAGGTCGAAGAACGCGGCCTCCACGATCGCCCAGGCTAATGCCGGTCTTCGGCGATCCCAGCGGCCGAGGCGAGGCCGCGGCGCCGTCGCCGGCCCGCCCCCGCCGTCGTAGCACCGCCGGCGAAACTCCGAAGTTCCCCAGCACGACGTGGGAACGTCGTGGCCGTGCGCGCCGAGTCCGCCGGTCGCGCCGACAGGACCCTGCCGACCGTCGCAGTCACCGGCTAGCGTGCGCTCCTCCCGGCGGGGCCGGGCTCGACCTCGGTGCGCCCGAGGCCGGGAGGCCGACCGAGGAGCGGGGAAGGAGTTCGAGCGGGATGGGCCTGAGCGTCCTCGCCGCCGAGGGTGGCTACCAGCGCTTCACCCTCGCCGGCGGCGAATGGGGCTGGCTGATCTTCTCGGCTGCGGTGGCGGTCCTCGCCATCGGCGTCGGCGTCGCGCTCGTCCGCGGCGTGCTCGCCGCCGACCAGGGCACGCCGAACATGATCGCCATCGCCCGGGCCATCCAAGAGGGCGCCATGGCGTACCTGCGGCGGCAGTTCCGGACCATCGGCCTGATCCTCCTCCCCGTCGCCGCGTTCGTGTTCCTGACCTCGACGACGATCGCCAAGCCCGGCGGGGGCGTGGCGCTGTCATTCGGCGCGTCCGGTGCCTTCCGGACCAGCGCCTTCATCGCCGGCGCCGTGCTGTCGGGGCTCACGGGCTTCATCGGCATGAGCCTCGCCGTCCGCGGCAACGTGCGCACCGCCGCCGCCGCCCGACAAGGGTCACTGCGGGAGGCGCTGCGCATCGCCTTCCGCACCGGCGGCGTGGCCGGCATGTACACGGTCGGCCTCGGCCTCCTTGGCGCCACCATCATCATCATGCTGTTCCAGAACACGGCCACGGCCATCTTGGTCGGGTTCGGGTTCGGCGGGTCGCTCCTCGCCCTCTTCATGCGGGTCGGGGGGGGCATCTTCACGAAGGCGGCCGACGTCGGCGCCGACCTCGTCGGAAAGGTGGAGCAGGGGATCCCGGAAGACGACCCGCGAAACCCGGCGACGATCGCCGACAACGTGGGCGACAACGTGGGCGACTGCGCCGGCATGGCCGCCGACCTCTTCGAGTCCTACGAGGTCACGCTCGTCGCCGCGATCATCCTGGGCGTCCCCGCGTTCGCATCGATCGGGGCCAACCCCGCCCTCGGCCTCATCTTCCCGCTCATCGCTCGGGCCATCGGTGTGCTTGCCTCCGTGGTCGGCGTGTTCCTCGTTCGGGCCACCAAGCGCGACCGGTCCGCGATGGCCCCCATCAACCGGGGCTTCGCGTCCGCGGGTGTCCTCACCGTGCTCGGCGTGGGCGCGGTCGGGCTCTTCTACGTGGGCAACGACCACGGCGACGAGGGCTGGCGGGTGGTCGGCGCCGTCGTGATCGGGCTCGTGCTGGCCCAAGTCGTGAGTCGGCTCACCGAGTACTTCACCTCGACCGAGACGCGGCCGGTCCAAGAGATCGCCGAGTCCACGCGGACCGGGCCTGCCACCACCGTGCTGGCCGGCGTCAGCAGCGGGTTGGAGTCCACGGTGTGGTCGATCGTGGCGATCGCCGCCGCGCTCGGTGTCGGGATCGCCCTCGGGAACGGCAACCTCCAGTTCTCCCTCTACCTCGTCGCCCTGACCGGCATGGGCATGCTCGCCACGACCGGCGTGGTCGTCTCCGAGGACACCTTCGGCCCCGTCGCGGACAACGCGGCCGGCATCGCCGAGATGTCCGGCGAGTTCAGCGGCGAGGCGGAGCGGATCATGGTCAGCCTCGACGCCGTCGGGAACACGACGAAGGCGGTGACGAAGGGATTCGCGATCGGATCGGCGGTCATCGCGGCCGTCGCCCTGTTCTCCTCCTATATCGAGACGATCGGCACCGAGCTCGGCCTGAAGAAGGTCGGCTCGGCGCTCTTCCGCGACGCTCGAGCGTCGATCAACGTCGCCGACCCGAAGACCTTCATCGGCCTCCTGATCGGCGGGTCCATCGCGTTCCTCTTCTCCTCGCTCGCCATCCGCGCCGTCGGCCGGACGGCGGGCACGGTCGTCGAGGAGGTGCGCCGGCAGTTCCGCGAGCGGCGCATCATGGAAGGGATCGACCCCCCCGAGACGGACAAGGTCATCGACATCTGCACGACCGCGGCGCTGCGCGAGCTGACGACGCCGGCGCTGCTGGCGGTCCTCGCGCCGGTCATCGTCGGGTTCGGCATCAGCTACCTCGCGCTCGGGGCGTTCCTCGCCGCCGTGATCCTCACTGGCCAGCTGATGGCCGTGTTCCTCTCGAACGCGGGGGGAGCCTGGGACAACGCGAAGAAGTTCATCGAGGACGGCCACTACGGCGGGAAGGGTTCGGAGTCACACAAGGCCGCCGTCATCGGCGACACCGTGGGCGACCCGTTCAAGGACACCGCCGGTCCGGCGCTGAACCCGCTCATCAAGGTCATGAACCTGGTGTCGCTGCTCATCCTGCCGACGATCATCAGCCTGCGGAACGACGACGTGGCGCGCTACGGGATCGCTGCGGGCGCCTTGGTCGTGCTCCTGGTCGCCATCGCCTTCTCGAAGCGGAAGGGCGGTGCCTTCGCCGAGGAATCGGCCGAGGTGGCCGGGGAACTGGCCGCCGAGGGTCAGCCCGCTGGGGCCTCCGCCGGCGAGTAGGGCCCGGTCAGGCCTGGTCGTCCGGGACCAGGGGGCCGGCGGCGTCGGTCGGCGTCGGAGGGGTGGCCGCTCGTCGCCGGGCCCGCCGCCACTCGAAGAAGGCCGGCAGCAGCGAGATGACGACGACGACGGCGATGATCGGCAGGAGGTAGTTGTCGATGTTCCCGCCGACCGCGTTTCCGAGCGCGTAGCCGAGCAGCGAGACCCCGACGGCCCAGATCAGCGCGCCCACCAGGTTGTAGAGGGAGTAAACGCGCCGGTTCATCCGGCCCACCCCGGCCATCACCGGCGTGAAGGTGCGGACGACCGGAACGAACCGGGCCAGCACGATGGCCTTCGATCCGTAACGCTCGAAGAACTCGTGCGTTCGCTCCACGTACTCCTGCTTGAAGAACCGTGAGTCGGGGCGTCGGAACAGCCGCGGCCCGATCCGCGCGCCGATCAGGTACCCGACCTCGGAACCGAGGGCGGCGCCGACGAACACGCCGGGGATCAGCAGCCACAACTGAAGCTTCCCCTGTCCGGCGAGGATGCCAGCGGTGAAGAGCAGGGAGTCGCCCGGCAAGAAGAAGCCGAGGAGCAAGCCGGTCTCGGCGAACACGATGAGCCACGCAATGACCTCGCCGTACGGGCTCAGCGAATCGAAGATGCTCTTCGGGTCGAGGCCCAGGACGCCGATGACTGCTCTGAACACGGGCCGTCACCTTAGACTGCGGCCCGCCCCGCGCCCGATGCGCCCCGCGGCGCACGGCGCCGGCCAAACTGGGACGCCCCAGCGCACGCTGAGGCGCAGTGTGAGGAACGGACGTGGCGAAGACGCTCGTGATCGTCGAGTCGCCGGCCAAGGCGAAGACCATCGAGGGCTTCCTCGGGCGCGCCCGATACAAGGTCTTGGCCAGCCGTGGTCACATCCGGGACCTGCCCAGCAGCGCGAAGCAGGTCCCGAAGACCGTCACTGATCCCGAGACTCGCCGCCTTGGCATCGACGTGAACAACCACTTCGAGCCGGTGTACGTCGTCGTGGACAAGAAGCGCGACGTCGTGAAGGAGTTGCGGGACGCGCTCCGTGACGCCGACGAGGTGCTGCTCGCGACGGACGAGGACCGCGAGGGCGAAGCCATCTCGTGGCACGTGCTCGAGGTGCTGCACCCGTCGGTGCCGGTCAAACGCCTCGTCTTCCACGAGATCACGGCTCACGCCATCGACGACGCGCTCGCCAACCCGCGGGACCTCGACATGCGCCTCGTCGAAGCCCAGGAGGGGCGCCGGAAGCTCGATCGCCTCTTCGGGTACGAGATGTCGGTCGTCACCCGCCGCCGGGCCGGCGGCGCGACGTCGGCGGGACGGGTCCAGAGCGTGGCCGCCCGACTCGTCGTCGAGCGGGAGCGGGCCCGGATGTCGTTCCGGGCCGCCACGTACTGGGACCTGGCCGGCACCTTCACCGCCCACGGCGCCGAGTTCCCAGCGGGGCTGGTCGCCCTCGACGGCCGCCGCCTCGCCACCGGCCGGGACTTCGAGCCGACGACCGGCGAGCTGGCCGCCGGCGCCGACGTCGCCCGCCTCGACGAGGCCACGGCCCACGCCCTCGGTGAGGGTCTGCGGGCGGCGCCGTTCCGGGTCGAATCGGTCGAGGCGAAGGCGCTCACGGAGCGGCCGAAGGCGCCGTTCACGACGTCCACGCTCCAGCAGGAGGCGGGTCGCAAGCTCGGCTTCACCGCCGCCCGGACGATGGCTGTGGCCCAGGGCCTGTACGAGCAGGGCTACATCACCTACATGCGGACCGACGCCACGTACCTCTCCGACCAGGCGATCACGGCCGCGCGCGAGCAGATCCGAGCCCGCTACGGCGACGACTACCTCCCGGCCGAGCCGCGCCAGTACCGCGGCCGGGTGAAGAACGCCCAGGAGGCCCACGAGGCCATCCGGCCCGCCGGCGACGCCATGCGGCTCCCCGACGACCTCGCCGGTGAGCTGCGCGCCGACGAGCGCCGCATCTACGACCTGATCTGGAAGCGCACCGTCGCGTGCCAGATGGCCGACGCCCGGGTGCGGCGCGTGACCGTCCGCCTCACGGCCCGAGCCCCGAGCGGCGAGCACGCCGTGTTCCAGGCCACGGGCCGCACGATCGAGTTCCCCGGCTACCTGCGCGCCTACGTCGAGGGCGCCGACGACCCCGACGCCGAGCTCGAGGACCGCGAGGTCATCCTCCCGCCGCTGGAGACCGGCGACCCGGTGCAGTGCCGCACCATCGAGCCCTCGAGCCACGCCACGCAGCCTCCGGCTCGCTATACCGAGGCCAGCCTCGTCAAGGAGCTCGAAGAGCGTGGCATCGGCCGACCGTCCACGTACGCGGTGGTCATCGACACCCTGCTGCGCCGCGACTACGTCTGGAAGAAGGGCAGCGCGCTCGTTCCCACGTGGACTGCCTTCGCCAAGCAGCAGCTCCTCGAGCGCTACTTCGCGCACCTCATCGACTACGAGTTCACCGCGACGATGGAGGAGGCTCTCGACGCCATCGCCCGGGGAGAGGGCGAAGCGGAGAAGTGGCTCCATGCGTTCTGGTTCGGAAACGGCCAGACCGGCCTCAAGGACCTCGTCAACGAGGAGCACCTGGCGACCATCGACCCGGCCGAGGTCAACGCCGTGCCCATCGGGCACGACCCGCAGGGCCGCGAGATCATCGTCCGGGTCTGGAACAACGGGGCCAGCGTCGTGCGCGGCGAGGAGCGGGCGCCGGTGCCGGTCGACTTGGCCCCCGATGAGCTCACGGTCGAGAAGGCCGAGGAGCTTCTCGAGAAGGGGGCGGCGGGCCCGCGGGTGCTCGGCACGGACCCGGAGTCAGGACTTCCCGTGCTCACACTCACGGGTCGGTACGGGCCGTTCGTCCAGCTCGGTGAGAGCGTCGACGGCGCCAAGGACAAGCCGAAGCGCGCGTCGCTGCTCTCGGGCATGGAGGTCGACACCGTCACCCTCGACGACGCGCTCGCGCTGCTCTCGCTGCCCCGAACCGTCGGCGTCACCGGCGACGGCGTCGAGGTCACGGCGCAGAACGGGCGGTACGGCCCGTATCTGAAGAAGGGGACCGAGAGCCGCAGTCTCGACAGCGAGCCCGAGTTGTTCACGGTCACGATGGCGCAAGCCGAAGCGATCTTCGCGCAGCCGAAGCGCCGTGGCCGCCGCACGAAGCCGCCGATCGCCGAGCTCGGGCCACATCCCGAGACCGGTGTGCCCGTGCGGGTCCTCGACGGCCGGTACGGGCCGTACGTCACCGACGGGCAGCTGAACGCCACGGTTCCCCGTGGCGTCGACCCCGCGTCGGTCGACCTCGAGCAGGCGGTCGAGCTGCTGAGCGAGCGGGCCGCCCGCGGTCCGGCCAAGAAGCCGGCCAAGCGCACCGCGAAGCGGAAGAAGCCGCCGAGCACGACGCGCCGCACCGTACGCAAGGGCGCCACTCGCACGTAAGCCCGCACGCTGAGCGTCGCCGTGAGCGAGGACCCCCGCGCCCCGTTCATCCCGCCGCACCCCGATGAGGCGCCCGCCCCTCTGGCGCGTCTTCGGCCCCCGCTCGTACTTCCCGCTCTGGATGGCGCAGGTCATCTCGAGCACCGGCGACTGGATCGGCCTCATCGCGATCCTCGCCATCGCGGCTCGGATCTCGAACAACTCCGGCGCGGCCGTGAGCCTCGTGATGTTCGCCCGCGTCGTGCCCGGGTTCTTCCTCGGCACCGTCGGCGGTGTCCTCACCGACCGACTCGACCGCCGCAAGGTGATGCCTGTCTGCGACATCGGCCGAGCGTCGATGCTCCTGGCGCTGTCGTTCGTCGAGAACCTCGCTGGCCTCGTCCTCGTCTCGTTCGCGCTTGAGATCCTCACCCTGCTCTGGGGACCGCGAACGATGCGTCCGTGCCCCAGCTCGTGAGGCCGGACCAGCTGCAGTCCGCGAACACGAGCTGCCGGGCCGGACGTTCGCCATCCACTACTCCGTCGTCCGCCTCTGCCTCCGATCTCGCTCGTGATCTCGCTCCCTGTGGTCCAGCGTCCGGGACGCG